>JAKJAB010000440.1:0-2811 GCA_022707725.1 Chloroflexota bacterium
TCGCTTGACCATGTTTCCTCCTTTGGACAGATTGTATTTGAACTATCTAACCTGTCCAATTTTCGGGGGTCAGTTCAAATGGATGGGGAAATCCGGGCTCCCACAGCACAACACAAATGTGGTATGCTTATGACTTTGGCATGGCTACCGGTGTGCCCGTGCGTGCGGCACGGGGCGGCACGGTTACATACGCTAAGACAAACAGTAGTGGATGTGGCGGTTCACAGTATGCCAATGATGCAAAATATGTAACTATTGCCCACCCTGACGGTACATCGACGCTTTACTTACACTTGAGTCAAGTCAACGTCAGTGTGGGACAGGGGGTAAACCAGGGGCAAACGATTGGCTTGAGCGGGAATACAGGTTGGACAAATTGTAGTTCTCACCTACATTTTCAACGCCAAGGACCGGGGAACTGGATTACAAATTCAACTGCGATCTACTTCAACGAATACACAGGAGTACAATTGGCAAACAATCAATTGTATCGTTCATTGAACTATTGGAGCGGTGACAATCCTATCTGTCAATGATGACACATTAGCCTGATCTAACAATACATAAGTGCATCCCCATCGTCACATCCTAAAATGGATGGCGATGGGGATTTGTTTGTATCCATTTTTTCGTAATCATAAGTCCTGTATGCGCGCTTGCAGGAAGAGGGCGTCGCCAGCGAGTTGTGCATCTACCAGGGCGACGATCACAACCTCGTCGACAATTTCAGCGCGGCGATGCGACGCTCGGCGGCGTTCTTCGATTTGTGCGTCAAGGGTGAATAGCGTGTGTTCGTCAAAGTGAAAAAAACCGGCTATAATGTATTTATAGTACAAACTGCACGAAAGGAGCGATTGATGGAGGCACAATCTGTTACCTTGACGGAATTCTAGCAGAACCTCGGCGAATTGGTGAACCGCGCCGCCTACGGAAATTTGCGCATCGAACTCGTCTCGCGGGGTAAGGCCAAAGCCCCGCTTATCAGTGTGGAGGATTTGCGCCGTTCGGAATCGCTAGAACAGACGCAAAACCAGCGGGAACTCTACGTTCAGCAACAACGCGCAGCGCTTACTGAGGCGCGCATCCTGCGCGAGCGCATGGAGGAGGCCGGCGTTGAGACCGACAGCGCCACGATTTTGTCTGAATTCCGTGAGGAACGTATCGATGAACTCATAGGTCTGCGTTGACGCGAATGTTGTCTTGAAACTCGCCTTGCAGGAGGCGGACAGCTATGAAAGATCGCAAACTATTAATGATCCCCGGCCCTATCGAATTCGACCCCGCGGTGCTGGCGGCGATGGGCGCGCCGACGACGAGCCATGTGGCCCCGGACTTCATCGAAGTCTTCGGGCAGACATTGGAGCGCATGCGCGAGGTTTTCCTCAGTCCCGATGGACAGCCCTTCGTTATGGCCGGATCGGGCACGCTGGCGATGGACCTGGCCGGTGCGAACCTGATCGAGCCAGGCGATAAGGCGCTGGTCGTCAACACCGGCTACTTCGGCGACCGCTACGGTGCGCTGTTGGAGCGGTACGGCGCGGAAGTCACGCACGTCCGCGCGCCCGTGGGCGGATGTCCAGCGTTGGAAGCGGTGGAGGCGGCGCTCGAAACGGCGCGCTTCAAGCTGATGACGGTGACGCACGTGGATACGTCCACCGGCGTGCTCACCGATGTGAAGGCGTTGGCGGCGCTGGCGCGGCAGTACGACACGCTCATCGTCGTGGATGGCGTCTGCTCGGTGGCGGGCGAGGAATTGCGGATGGCCGAGTGGGGCGTCGACCTGGCGTTGACGGCCTCGCAGAAGGCCATTGGCGCGCCGCCGGGACTGGCGCTGTTCGTCGCCGGACCGCGCGCGATGGCGGCGTTCAAGGCGCGCACGAAGCCTGTTCTCAACTTTTACGCCGATTGGACGAACTGGCTGCCGGTAATGGAAGCCTACGAAGCGCGCAAAGGCGCCTACTTCGGCACGCCGGCGGTTAATCTGATCGCCGCGCTCAACGTGAGCCTGGGCCTTATTCTGAAGGAAGGCATGGAAGCGCGCTTCGCGCGTCATCGGGCTATCGGCGCGGCGTGCCAGGCGGCGATTGCGGCGCTCGGCCTGGGGCAGGCGCCGCTTTTGCCCGATATCGCCGCGCACACGATGACGGCCCCGCGCTTCCCGCCTGGCATCGGCGCGGCGGACTTGCTGCCGAAGGTCACGGCGGCGGGGGTGATGCTGGCAGGCGGCCTGCATCCGGTGATCCGCGCGGAATATTTCCGTATCGGGCACATGGGCGTCGTCACCCAGGGCGACCTACTGGCGACGATCGGCGCGCTCGAAACCGGACTGGCGGGGTGCGGCTACGCCTTCGAAAGGGGCGCGGGCGTCAAGGCTGTGATGACGGCGCTTTGTCAACAGATTTGAACGGATTTTCTCAACGTTCAACTTGAAACTTTCAACCTTCAACTATTTTCTTATCAAGGAGAATTGTGCAATGCGTTACGGATACTTCGATGACAAAAACCGTGAGTATGTCATTACACAGCCAGATACCCCCCTGCCGTGGATCAACTACCTGGGCAGCGAGGCGTACTTTGGCCTCATTTCCAATACGGCCGGCGGCTATTCGTTCTACCGCGATGCGCGGCTGCGCCGGATCACGCGCTACCGCTACAATAACGTTCCCGTGGACGACGGGGGCCGCTACTTCTACGTCAAGGACGGCGACGACTTCTGGACTCCGAGCTGGTCCCCGGTGAAGGCGGACCTCGAGTCCTTCGAGTGCCGGCATGGCCTGGGCTACACGCGGATCACCGGCAAGCGCGGCGGGG
>JAKJAB010000440.1:2821-3146 GCA_022707725.1 Chloroflexota bacterium
GCGGGCGCTACCTCTACCTGCGTGACAATGCGACCGGCGCGTTCTGGTCGCCTTCATGGCAGCCCACGCGGACGCCGCTGGATAATTACACCTGCCGTCACGGGATGGGGTATACGATTATAGAATCGGCAAATCAGCGAATCAAGGTGGAGACGCTGTATTTTGTGCCCCTCGGCGCGAATCTGGAGATTTGGTCGACGACGGTGACGAATCAGCGTGACACGGCGGCGGATTTGTCGCTCTTCTCGCTGATCGAGTTCTGCCTGTGGGATGCGCAGGACGACACGACGAATTTCCAGCGCAACTTCAATATCGCGCAGGTGGA
>JAKJAB010000441.1 GCA_022707725.1 Chloroflexota bacterium
CTTCGGCTGGTTCCAGCAGCACTTTTCCGGCGAGCGGCGCTGGTGGACGGAGCCGCGTGAGGCCTCCATCGCGGCGGCGCGCTGTGTGGCGCTCGACCCGTTCTTCGGCGCGACCTCGCAGCGCGTGGCGGAACTCTGCGTGCAGCACAACACAGATTACGTAACGCTGGACGCGCGTTGGGACGACCCGCTCGCGCAAAACGCCCGCGCCATCGCCTGCTCCAAAGAATTCTTGGAACAAGCCTATCCCGGCGCGAACTACTGGGACTTGCTGACCCGCTATCACACGGAATGTCACGGGTTGGTCGTCTTCACTTTCGGCAGCCAGGAGATGCTGTACCAATCCCCCGAGATGACCGTGCCCGCTCGCTTGCCCACCTACCCCGTGACCGTGCAGGATACGCTCGCCGCCGGCGACACGTTCCGCGCGGGCCTCGTCTATGGCGTCGTCAAGGGGATGCCCACCGAAGCCACCGTCCGCTTCGCCGCCGCCGCTGCCGCCGTTTCCTGCACCCGCTTCCCATCTATCCTTGAGCCGCCGAGTCTGGACGAGATCGCGGCGTTGATGTAGAATTCCCAAACAAAGATGCTTGCGCCGGATCACAATCCGGCGCTGCGAGGATGGCGGATTGTGATCCGCCTTAAGCGTTGAAATAGGATTCTTTCAACAGACAGAAATGTGACTACACGACTGACGACTAGCAGACTATAGACGGAGGAAAACCTATGCCAAACAAAATCGTTCTGATCGGCGCGGGGAGCGCGCAATTCGGCTATGGGATCATGGGCGACATCTTCCAGAGCAAAGCGCTGGAAGGCAGCCACATCACGCTACTGGACATCAATCCCACCACGGTGCAGAAAGTAGCCAAAGTCGGGCAGGAATTCATCGCAGCGCACAACTTGCCTTTCACCCTCTCCGCCACCACCTCGCGCGAAGAAGCGTTGCAGGGTGCCGACTTCTGCGTCATCTCGATTGAGGTGGGCGACCGGTTCGCGTTGTGGGAGCAAGATTGGCGCATCGGGCAACAGTACGGCATCCGCCAGGTCTACGGTGAAAACGGCGGGCCGGGCGGGTTGTTCCACTCGCTGCGCATCATCCCGCCCATCCTCGACATCTGCGGCGACGTTATGCGCATCTGCCCGGAGGCCTACGTCTTCAACTTCAGCAACCCGATGAGCCGGATTTGCACGACTGTCCAGCGCAAGTATCCCGATCTCAAACTCATCGGCATGTGCCACGAGATCTCTTCGTTGCGCTATCATCTGCCTCCAATGTTGGGCGTGCCCTTCGAAAAGCTCAAGACGCGCGCCGCCGGCCTCAACCATTTCAGCGTCCTGCTGGAAGCCACGTATCTGGACACGGGCGAGGACGCCTATCCCGACATCCGCGCCAAAGCCCCCGCTTACTTCGCCAACTTCCCCAGCCTCAGCGACGAGGTCAAGTATTTCAAAGAGACCGGCGTGTGGCCCGAATCTGCCGAGGACCGCGCCAACGTCACCGCCACTGAACCGTGGGCTGAACGCGGCCTGTTCAAGGTCATCCTGGAAGATTTCGGCTACCTGCCCATCACCACCGACAGCCACTTCGGGGAATACGTGCACTGGGCCTACGAGGTCGTTGACCACAAGGGCATCCTCGACTTCTTCAACTTCTACAAATCGTGGTTGGCGCACGCCGAGCCGAAAATCGAACTCAAGCTGACGGAACGCATCGTCCCTATCATCGAAGGCATCCTGGGCGATGCCGGGTACGAGGAGGCCGCCGTCAACATCCCCAACGCCGGTTTCATCGCCAACCTGCCGGAATGGCTCGTGGTGGAAGTCCCGGCGACGGTGGACGCGCGCGGCATCCACGGTGTGCGCCTGGGCGAACTGCCGAAAGCTTTCGCCGGCCTGCTCTACAACCAAATCGCCGTCCACGATATGACGGCGGAGGCCGTGCTGACCGGTTCGAAGGATGCCGTGGTCCAGGCATTGCTCGTCGATCCCATCGTGGACAAATACGCCGCCGTGAAAGACCTGGTTGACACGATGCTGGAGTTGCAATCGGACTATCTGGGCTATCTAAAATAACAGGAACAGAAACGACGCTATAGAGAATGTTGGGCGAATTGTTAGTTCGCCCAACATCTTCCAACAGGGGCAATATAGTATCCGCATCAACGCACAATACCGGCTTTGCTTCTTCTGGTAAAATGCGGGGCCTGTAATGGTAGAAATTGTGGACGATCACTGAATCGATGCAAGGAGCAAGTATAATGATTCGTATACCGACCGACCGCCCCCCTACCCATCCGGGCGAAATGTTATTGGAAGAATTTTTGACGCCTATGGCACTGACTCAGCGCGAATTGGCGAACGCGATTCACGTTCCGTACCGAGCTTTTAACCTGACATGATGGCGCCTGACGAATCATCCAAGCCTATCGGCTACATCCCCATCGCCGACTGCGAAATTTGCAGCGCGCTCGACGAAGTGGAAACGTCCTTCACCAAATACGACTGGGACGACCTGGATCGCCCGCTCCCACCGGCGGCGGCGCGCTTGAAATTCTTCGCGGCGTTCGACGCCTACGATGCGGAGCGCCGTCACATCAAACGCTGTCCCGTGTGCGGCATCTTCTACGAATACTGGCTGACCTACGACTACTACATCAACGGCAGCGAGGACGAAGAGGAACTGACCCGCTTGACGCCCGCGCAAGCCAAGCACTTTATGGACGAAGCCACCTACGAGGCGCTGATGCAACAGGCTCGCGCAGGCCTGACGGACGCGCAGCCATTGACGCGCCGCTACGCCGCCAAGTGCCTGGTTTCCCATCACATGGAGCGCCAAGAGATGCCGCTCGCCGGGGA
Source organism: Chloroflexota bacterium (assembly GCA_022707725.1). GTDB lineage: Bacteria > Chloroflexota > Anaerolineae > B4-G1 > SLSP01 > DSWT01. The sequence continues at coordinate 2,860 of JAKJAB010000441.1, forward strand.
GTACTTGGCGCACCCCGACCCAGAAGTGGTCAAAGGCGCGCTGTTCTTCCTGCGCAAACTCGCCAATGACGGCGACAGGCGGCCGGAAATCGCTTCCATCAAAACAGCAATAGAAGCACTGGTGCAGCACGCTGATCCCGACATCAGCAGCGGCGCGCAAAGTGTACTACACTGTATCAAGATCTACGAAAAATATCGATAAGACTCCTTCGAAAATAGCCTCAACGGATCGAACGGATTCAACGGAAAAATATCCGTTGAATTCCGTTGAATCCGTT
>JAKJAB010000442.1 GCA_022707725.1 Chloroflexota bacterium
TTGTTCGTCACGCAAACCGCGCGCTTCACCAACAGCAGCATGGCCGCCAGGGAGTTTGCGGCATCGGGCAAGCTGGGTGAAATGTACTACGCCGAGACCACGGCGATGCGGAGACGTGGTGTGCCAACGTGGGGCGTCTTCCACATCAAGGAACACAACGCCGGCGGTCCTGTCTACGACCTGGGCGTGCATGCCATTGATCTGCTCTTCTGGATTATGGGCAACCCCCGAGTCGTCGCCGTGAGCGGCCAAACGTATCTCAAGTTTGGCAATCGCGATGAGAACCTGGCGACCTCGTTGGCCGACAGTGGCGCGCCTACCGGCGTCATCGCCCCGCGCCCCTACGACTACCGTGAATTTGACGTGGAGGACTTCGCATCTGGCTACATTCGCCTGGAGAACGGGGCGACTGTAGTGCTGCGTACATCGTGGGCGGCCAACGTCCCCGAGAACGCAGGCAAAACCTTTATCCTGGGAACCGAAGGGGGCCTGCAATTGCATCCCCTGCAATACATCACTAACGTGGGCCGTTACCAGGCCGACATCGACCTCAAAGTTCCGGCTGAAGCGGAAGTAGCTTTTTCGGGACATTGGGCGTGTATGGCGCACGCGGTGCGCGTCTTGCGTGGGCAAGAAGAGAAGATCGTACAACGCGCAGAAGTGGTCAATGTAATGCGCGCTCTGGACGGGTTGTACCTGTCGGCGGAGCAGGGCCGCGAAGTGCGCTTTGACTAAAGAGCGCTGGCAGGGTGGAAAAGTAACTCCACCCTGCCAGCATTGAAAATCCGCAAAAGTATAACTCCCCGAAGACTGTATTCCGCCTCTGACTGCCCCACTGTAAACCTAGGTGTGGACGGGCCCCCCTCGGAGACCATCTTCTGGGAGAAGTTGTTTATTTAGACGGTTTGGAGGGAGGAAATTCTATGCGACACCATGAGCGCGTTGAAGAACGCACGGCTTTTCAAGAGGCTGCGCCTTACCTGCCGCAGATCGATAGCCGCGCGGACGTTGCTATTGTCTATGGCCTTGACCCGACATTTGAAGAACGTTTCGCCCGCTGGCGTGCGGCCGGCTATCGCTTGCACGTGATGACGGGGGTGGCTTGGGGGAGTTACCAGGACTATGTGCGCGGGGTGTGGGATGGCGCGCCGCATTATGACGATGCGCAAACCGCGGCTGGCGGCTTCAAGCTGGAGCACGGCATTTCGCAAGGCCACGATTGTTTCTACATGATGCCCAGTATGGCGTATGCGCGTTATCTGGGGGAACAATTACGGCGCGTTGTCGATGCCGGCGCAGTGGCGATCCATCTGGAGGAACCGGAGTTCTGGGTGCGCGCGGGCTACAGCGAAGGCTTCCAGCGCGAGTGGCAAGACTTCTACGGCGAACCCTGGCAAGATCCGGCTTCCTCGCCGGATGCTCGTTATCGCGCGGGAAAACTCAAGCAATATCTGTATACCCGTGCGCTGGACTACCTTTTCAACGATCTGAAAACCTATGCGATGGAACAGGGGATGCCGGACTTCAAATGCTACGTCCCCACCCATAGCCTTATCAATTACGCCCATTGGCGCATTGTCAGCCCGGAGAGCCAGTTGCTTACACTGCCAGGGTGCGACGGCCTGATAGCGCAAGTGTGGACGGGCACATCGCGCACGCCGACGGTCTATCGCGGTGTGCGCAAACAGCGCACCTTCGAGGCTGGATACTGCGAGTATGCCGCCTGCACCGCGTTGGTACGTGGGACCGAGAAACGCCTGTGGCAGTTGGCGGACCCCATTGAGGACAATCCGAGCTACTGTTGGGAAGACTATCGCGTCAACTGGGAATGTACGGTTGTTGGTTCGCTGCTCGTCGAAGACAGTGAACGGTTCGAGATTATGCCCTGGCCGCGCCGCATCTTCACGCGCAGCTATCCCACCGTCAACTTGCTGACTTTGCCGGTGCAACCGTTGCTGGAGGCTTACCTGGCGCGTCTGGAGGCCGCTGGGCAGAACGACTTGTTGCTCGCCACGCGCCGCGTTATGGATCTGCTGCTGGATTTTTATCATGAACACGGCGAGGCCAGCCGTGGCGAGACATTGGGATTTTCCGATTTGCCGGACCGCGCGACGGAGTTGCGATTTGGCGATATATGGGCTGTAATCAACGGCTTTTACAAGGTGCTGGCCTCTTGGGAGGATCAGGCCGATGCGCAAATACTGCGCAACGCGGTTTCCCGCTTTTACCACGATCCCACCGAGCACCGCGCCCCAATGCCGGCCTCGTATGCTACCGAACTGCAGATCGTCTTCAATGCGTTGCGCGATATGCATTGGCCGGACGAGACTGTGTGGCTGCATGGGCAAACGGGCATCGGGCTAGCCATCGCCGACACCCTGATGTTCCAACGCGGCGATCCGACGCCGAGTGACCCCGATATGGCTTCGGTATACGGCCTGGCGCTGCCATTGGTCAAACACGGGACGGCGTTGACGATGGTGCAGTTGGAGCGCGCGGCGACGCCGGGGTACCTCGATGCTGTGCGCGTGTTGTTGCTGACCTACGAAGGACAGAAGCCGCCCTCATCCGACATCCACGTGACGTTGACCGAGTGGGTGCGGCGCGGCAATGCCTTGGTGCTGTTCGGCCAGGGCGACGCTTACGACGGCGTCCGCGAGTGGTGGAACGAAGGCGACGCCGACTACGACCGTCCGCAGGACCATTTGACCGAGATGCTCGGCCTGGGCCGCACGCCGTTGCCGGGGGCGCATCGCTGTATGCAGGGGTATGTTATTGTGGTTCCAGATTCCCCGGCGACGTTGGCGCACGATCCCCAGGGCGCAGCGACTGTGCTGGCGCACACGCAGCTTGCACACACTTCGTTGGGGCTGCCGTGGGCCACAGGGAACGTGCTGGCGCTGCGGCGCGGGCCTTACGTCGTTGCGGCCGGGATGGATGAATCCACCGAGGCTTCCACCGAGCTGCCCGGCGCTTTCATCAACCTCTTCGCCGCCGACTTGCCGGTGTTGACTGATCCCGTTATCACGCCCGACACGCGCTGGCTGTTCTACGACCTGGCGCGTTGCCCGGAGCATCCGTGGGTCATCGCTGCGGCAGGCCGTGTCTGTGAAGAAGCCTACGACGACC
>JAKJAB010000443.1 GCA_022707725.1 Chloroflexota bacterium
TTCACACTGAAATTTCCGCCAAAGTTGATTATATGGACCGGATTCTCCGGCGGATGCACTTCTTCGCCAGGATAGAGACGCAGGTCGATGGGGACGCCGTCGAAAGCGTGGATGGCTTCCAACGAAGGCGCGTACTTGTGATGATCGGTAATCGCCATAAAGTCCATACCGATCCGCCGTCCAGCTCCGGCGACGTAGGCCGGCGATTCCTTCCCGTCCGAGCGATTGCTGTGGATGTGGAGGTCGCCTTTGTATGGGCGGCGCGCGAACAGATCATCGTCCAACGCGTAGAGGCGGATTTCCACCAGAGGCCGCTCGCCATTGCCGAGTAGTAGCGTGTATTCTTGCTCGCGTTCGAAGGGACACCGCACCTGAATGGCGTCATCGACGACAACCGGCTTTAGCGTTTCCGGCGGTGATTGCACGGTTTGCGTTTTGTCGCCTCCCGTCGAGTAGAGCGCTGCCGTGGGGTCGGTTGTGAGAGTGCGGACGTGATCGAACAGAGGCCGGATGGTGATTGTTGTTTCATGTCCGGCAGGGACAATTTTGGGATAGATGTCGAAGTAATTTTGCCTGTAGGTTCCGTTCATCAAGAAAAGCCTCCTCAATTTCACGCTCTTGTTGCACGATTGTTATGCTTATGTTACGAAATCTCACCGCAAGTATTGTATGATGGGTATTGTACCACTGAGATCATAGCGGAGAAATCGTTGCGGTCGCCTGACCGCGGTCACAAACAGGATGAGAGCATGTCTATGAGCGCGTCACTTTCCATTGGCGATAACCGTGAAATTCCGTTTGACGTGTTGGTGAATTCCTTTGAGACACAGCCTCTTTCTCCATGGTCAACGCTGGCCGAGTCGGCGGTACGCCAGGCGCTCCACGACGCGGCGGAAGGCGACTACGATGCGCTGCTCTGGCTGTTGGACGAAGGTCGCGCGTGGTTAGCTGCGGCCGGTCTCTCCCTCAATGTGGTAGATGCGTGGGGCGCTAAGTTATGATTCGGTTAAACCGCAGTTGACAGAAATCGCGATTCATGTTATTATCTAGGTTGTAAGTACATACCCTATACCCAAAACGCCTAATGTTTTCGTCGTAAAGGATGAGACAACGGGGGAACCAGATAGGGGGCGAGTCGGTCGGTGAGACCGTAGGGCGAGCTTCTTCGGCCCAAGCCCGACAGCTAACCTCGTAGGCGTGGAAGAAGGCACCTGGTGTTCGAGGGCGCCTTTTTTCTTTTTAGGGCGCCTTATTGGTGAAGTTTCGTCGTGACGGAACGGCTGTTGACCAATAAGGAGGATCGGATGCGTGACGTGACGCAACCGGTAGCGATACCGGCGATGGTCAAACCGGGGTTTGCGGCAGAATTGCCTCCCTCGGTGACGACCACGTTGCAGGCCGCGGGGGTGCAGCTCGATGCGCTGACGCTGGCAGTGCAATCGGACTTAGGCCCCGACGGGCGCTTTGGCGAACAATGGCTGTTGATGGATCCCCACGACCTGTGGGTGATCGAACGCCATAACGGCGCCGCCAATTTGCGGCACAAGTTCCCCCTGGACAAGATCGAGGATGCGAAAGTCGAACGCTGCGTCGGCAACGGTCTGCTGCAGGTGACAGTCGATCAGCAGCCGCACGTGTTGCTGCACTACTCCAACGAGCTGACCGACCGCTTCGGACGGGTAGCGCACTATCTGCACGCGCGCGCCGAGTACGGCGAGGATACGCCAGTTCCCGATCCGGCAGCGGACAGCCACACCTGCCTGGTGTGCGGGCGCGCTCTGGTCGATACCTCGTCGAAGGTGTGTCCCAACTGTATCCAGCGCGGCAAGTTGTTCCGCCGCCTGATGGAACTGGCCCGGCCCTACTGGGGCAAGATGGGCCTGATCGTGATCCTGCTGGTAGTGGGGGTCCTGGTGGACTTGTTACCTCCCTACCTGACCCGTATTCTGATCGACGACGTGCTGAGGGTTGACGGTGGTACGGGTGGAGACCCAACGTTGCTGCCCTGGTTGGTTGGCGGTTTGTTGGGTATTCAACTTATTCGAGTGCTCCTCACGATCGTCACCAACTGGTCGACGATTAACGTCAGCACTCGTTTTACATCGCACATCCGCGACCAACTGTTCGCGCACCTGAAGAGGCTTTCGGTCGATTATTTCGACAAGAACCAGGTCGGGCGGTTGATGACGCGCATCAATCAGGACACCGAGGAGCTACAGGGCCTCGTCTCGCAGATGACGACGTTCACTCTGAACATCCTGCTGGTGATCGGTATTGGCGTGGTGCTGTTTTCGATGGCGCCGTCGCTCGGGCTGTACGTGCTCATCCCGACGCCGTTTGTGGTGGCGGCGGCCTATTTCTACTACCGTTACATGCAACCGCACTTCCGGCGCTTCTGGGTGGCCCGCTGGCGCTTGAACGCGATGCTCAACACCTTCCTCTCCGGCGTGCGCGTGGTAAAGGCGTTCGCGCAGGAAGACCAAGAGGAGCAGCGGTACCACAACCGCAATGTCACGCTGCTCAACTCGCGGCTGCAAGTCGATCTGGCGTGGAGCAAGTTCTTCCCGCTGATTTCGTTTGCGTTCAGCGCGGGCGGGCTGATCATCTGGTATGCGGGCGGGCGTGCGGTGCTGGCCGACAGGATCACACTCGGCACGTTGATGGCGTTCTTGAGCTATCTGGGGATGTTCTACGGCCCGCTCTCGAACCTGACGCACATCAGCCAGGCGCTCAACCGCTTCCTTACCATTTCGCAGCGGACGTTCGAGCTGCTGGATGAGGAACCGGAGAAACAGCCGGCGCACCCAGTGCGCACAGCTCAGGTTGACGGCAAGATCGAGTTCGACCGCGTGACGTTTGGGTACGATCCGTACTATCCTGTGATCCGAGACGTGAGCTTCACCGTCGAGCCCGGCGAGATGATCGGCATCGTAGGGCACAGTGGCGCGGGCAAGACGACGTTGGTGAACCTGCTGTGCCGCTTCTACGATGTGACGCGCGGCGCGATCCGCATCGATGGCGTCGACATTCGCGACCTTTCGATGGAGGAGGTCCGCCAGCAAGTTGGCATCGTGCTGCAGACGCCGTTCCTGTTCCACGGGACGCTGGCGGAGAACATC
>JAKJAB010000444.1 GCA_022707725.1 Chloroflexota bacterium
GCGATTGTCCACTTGCTGCGCCTGGCCCGCGCCCTCGACGCGCCGGGAACGTCGATCTCGCGCCTGATCTTCGTGGGCGACACGCGCCTGAATGACGGCACGGCCTTCGCCAACATCTGCCGCGCGGGGAACTGGCCCGGTGTCGCCTTTATCGGGGCGGAAAAGCCAGCGCCTGCCCAGGCCGAGGTCACGGCGCTGGATGACTATCCACTCTACCTGGCGAATCGCTGGACGCTGCTGGCGGAGTTCGATGCGTTCTGCCGCGCACAAGGCTTTCCGGTGGACGAGAGCACGGCAGTCGTCCTCGACCTGGACAAGACGACGCTTGGCGCGCGCGGGCGCAACGATCGCGTCATCGACGCGGCGCGGGTGGCGGCGGTGCGGCGCACCGTCGGCGATCTGCTGGGGGCGGCGTTCGACCCGGAGCGATTCCAGGCGGCCTACGATCAGCTCAACCAGCCTGAATTCCACCCCTTCACCGCCGACAACCAGGACTACCTGGCCTACATCTGCCTGATCGTAGGCAGCGGCCTGTACGAGCGTGAGGCGCTCGTGGACGACGTCCGCGCCGGGCGGATGCAGGCGTTCGCCCAGTTCATCCGCGCCGTCGATGCGCGGACCGCCGAATTGCCCGCCAACCTGCGCGCGCTGCACGGCGACATCTACGCGCTGGTGCAGGCCGGCGACCCCACGCCCTTCAAAGCATTCCGCTACAACGAATACCGCGAGACGGTTGGGCGTATGGGCGTGCTGCCGCTGGATGCCGCGCCGGAGGATTTGCTGGCGCGCGAAATCTGCCTCACCCACGAAGTGCGCGAGCTGATGCTGGGCTGGCGTGACCGGGGCGCGCTGCTCTTTGCGCTCTCGGACAAGCCCGACGAAGCCTCCTTGCCGCCTGGAGACCTGCGCGCCGCCGGCTGTGCGCCGATCCATCAAACTTTAACGCACGTGGTGGGGGCGTAATGCTGGTCGGCCATCTGGGCGTCTCGGTTTTGGCGCATCGCTATCTGAAGGCTGATCTGGTCCCGGTCATCGTTGCCGGCGTCATTCCCGACGTGGTGGACAAGGCGCTGTGTCAGGGGCTAAATCTCATGCCGAGCGGGCGGATGTGGGGCCACACCTTGCTCGCTCTGGCTGTTTCGACCGTCGTCGTGCGGCTGCTGTGGGGACGGCAGACCGCGTGGAGTTGGACCGTAGGCTACCTGGGGCATCTCGTGGCCGATGTGGGCAGGGATGTCCCGTGGCTGTATCCATTCGTGCAATACAACTTCGAGCCGTCGCCGGGCTTCTGGGAAATTCTACTGCGCAGATTGCAAAACCCGGCCGAAATTGCTCTGGAATTGGCGCTACTAGGGTGGGCGGCTTGGGCCGTCCGTACACCTCAACGGATTGAACGGATTTCAGTGGAAACTTCCGTTTCACCCGCTAAATCCGTTGAGGTTCAAGAGGGTATCCGATGATCTTTGGACACGTGGCAGTTTCGGCATTGGCCCATCGTTACCTCGAGGCCGATTTTGTGCCGGTGATGGCTGCCGCCGTCGTGCCGGACGTGGTGGATAAGGTCGCGCATTATGTGTTCAATCAGGGCGAAGGGAGCCGCTGGATGGGGCACACATTGATCGCTGCGGCTGTCTCGATAGCGCTCGTTTATCTGATCTGGGGGAAACGACCCGCGTGGAGTTGGGCACTCGGCTACTTGCTGCACCTTTTTGGGGAGTTCGGGGGCGTCGTCCCTTATCTGTACCCGTTCGTGCAATACGAATTTCCCTATGACTACGGCTTCGCCGAGACGTTCAGTCTGTCGTTGACCAACCTGCCGCGCATGGGGTTGGAGATCGGCCTTTGTCTTTGGGCCGGTATCGCCTTGTTTGATTTGTGGATCGTCAACGAAAAACGACACAAGACTGTTTATGCCTCGGTTGCCAGATTTTCGCCGCGAATCACGCGAATCTTCGCTAATCATAAGAAGATTCGCGTAGATTAGCGAGATTAGCGGTTTGTTTTTGAGGGAGGGAAAAATGGCATACAATAGCTGGCTTGAATGTGTGCGTGGGTGTGGGCGGCGCTACTCGATCTACGATATCGCCTATCGCTGTGAGGATTGCGGCGGCTTGTTGGATGTTGTGCACGACGTCGATGCGTTGCGGGATCGCAGCGCCGTCGAATGGAAGCAACTTTTCGAGAAACGCACGCACACCACCGAATGGCCCTACGGCAGCGGCGTGTGGGGCAAGAAAGAGTGGGTTGCGCCGCAGACCGACAACGAAAATGTCGTGTCGATGTACGAGGGTCACACCAACTGCTTCTGGGCAGAGCGGTTGGGCAAGGAGATCGGCGTCTCGGACCTGTGGGTGAAACTGTGCGGCAACAGTCACACCGGCTCGTTCAAGGATTTGGGGATGACGGTGCTCGTCTCTGTCGTTAAACAGATGCGGGCTGACGGCAAACCGATTCGCGCGGTCGCGTGCGCCTCCACGGGCGACACGTCGGCAGCGCTGGCGGCGTATGCGGCGGCGGCGGACATCCCCGCCGTGGTGTTGCTGCCGAAGGGCAAGGTTTCCACCGCGCAGTTGATTCAGCCTATCGCCAACAACGCGCTCGTCCTCTCGCTCGACACCGATTTCGACGGCTGCATGCGCATCGTGCAGCAGATCGCCGCCGATCCCACCCTTTACCTCGCCAATTCGATGAACCCGCTGCGCATGGAGGGCCAGAAGACGGTTGCTATCGAAATCGTGCAGCAGTTCGACTGGCAGGTGCCCGACTGGATTGTAATCCCGGTCGGGAACCTGGGCAACGTCAGCGCATTGGGCAAAGGCTTCCTGCTGATGAAGGCGTTAGGGCTGATCGACAAGCTACCGCGCATCGCTTGCGCGCAGGCCGCGCGCGCCAACCCGCTTTACCTGAGTTACCAGACCGGGTTCCGCGAATACCGCCCGGTGCAGGCGCAGAAGACGCTCGCCAGCGCCATCCAGATTGGCGACCCGGTGAGCTACGAGCGCGCCGTCAAAACGCTGACCGCCTTCGACGGCATCGTCGAGCAAGCCACCGAGGATGAGTTGACCGATGCTGCCGCCCGCGCCGACCGCACCGGCATGTACACCTGCCCCC
>JAKJAB010000445.1:0-342 GCA_022707725.1 Chloroflexota bacterium
TACGGCGCGGTAGGGTGTGCAAACCGACGCCCCCACGCCCCCACCGCTGCCATCTGTGTATCGCCAGAGCAACTCAGCCTTGTCATACTCGCGGACTGTGACGACATCAGGTGCGAACTGGTTGTCAGCGCCGTCGCCGCCTTCGATCGTCACTGTGATGCCGGAGAATGGTCCCAGACCGGTCAATTGGCGGACTGCCGCATCATCCGCAAAGTAGTCCGTACCGACAGTTTCCCTCAGGTAGGGTTGCGAGGCGTACAAACTCCCGCCGCCGTCGTAATACGCAACGTCTTGCCCACTGAGCAGTAGCCGTCCCCCGTTTTTGAGATAGGTATCCAGTTC
>JAKJAB010000445.1:352-3086 GCA_022707725.1 Chloroflexota bacterium
CCGCCGTTGACCAATCCCGGCGAGCCTTTGGGTGACGACCAGAGGACGATGTCGTACTGCGCGAGCGTCGTGCTGATGGGTGTTTCGGCGGGTGGGAATTTGATGCGCTGCTCGTCGTAGGTGTAGGCGAGCGCGTCGAGGGCGGCTTTCCAGTAGGCGGTCTGGCTTTCGTAATACCATGCGCCCTCGTCCACCAGCAGCAGTGTGGGCGCGGGGGTGAGGTCGAAGTCGCGCGTGGTCGTCTCGCCGGCGACGACGCTGACGGCAGCGACGGCCACGCGGTAGCCCAACCCGCGCGCAGCGACGGTGTAGACGCCCGTGGGCAGTTTGAGGCTGTAATCGCCGGAAGCATTGACGATCGTTCTGACCGGCGCGCCCACCGCTTCTATAGTGACGGTGCGCGTGGGTGCGGTGTCCGTCCCCGCGACGGTGACACGGCCTTGCAGCGTCCCGGTAGGCAGAGGCAGCAGCGTGAAATCAATCCGTTGCTGCGTGTTGGTGAAAACGGGGACATTCCTCTGCGTCACGGGCTGGTAGCCAAAGGCGGAGGCGGTGACATCGTAGACGGCGGGGGGCAGCCTCAGGGCATAGTCTCCAGTGGCGCCTGTGGTTGTGCGTGCTTGATTGCCATCTGGGTTGCGCGGCGCGGCGACGAGGGCGGCGTTGGCGATCCCTTGCTGGTTCGGACCGGCGACGTTGCCTGTAATCAGCCCGGCGCGCGTGACAGTGGCGACCGCGGCGAAAGCGTCGATGCGGCCCCACCCGCTGTCGTTGTTGGGCAGGGGCAGCGCCAGGGGAATGGCGGTTTGGGCGATCAAGTCGGTGATCTCCGCGACGGAGAGCGTAGGATCGGCAGAGCGCAGCAGCGCGACCAATCCGGTGACGTGCGGTGTGGCCATCGACGTGCCGTTGCTGAACGCGTAGACTCCGCCTGGAATAGAGGAAAGGACGTTGACGCCCGGTGCGACAATATGCGGTTTCACCTCGTCCCAGGGCGACGGCCCGCGACTGGAGAAGGAAGCCACCTCGTCGTCGGGGTCGCTCGCGCCGACGGCGAAGACGCCCGGATTGCTGGCCGGTGAGCCGACAGAGCCGGCCCCGGGGCCGTTGTTGCCTGCCGCGAACAGCGGCACGATACCTGCCGCCTGCAAGAGCGTGATGTCTTCCGCAAAGACAGTGCTGGAACTCGCTGATGACGACCAGGAGCTGTTGACCACATCGGGCGCTAAAGCTGGATCGCCGCCGGGCGCCAGCAGCCATTGGAACCCCGCGTGAATCCAGGAATCGTAGCCGTAGCCTGCGCCGCTGAGGACTTTGACGCCGATCCACTGCGCCCCCGGCGCTACGCCGATATTGCCAGACCCTACTGCCGTCCCCGCGACGTGCGTGCCGTGCCCGTAATCGTCGTAGGGATAGAGGCCGCCATTGACCGCATCGAACCAGGAGCTTGTGTGATCGAAGAGACCGTGGCCCAGATTGCCGCGGTAATTGCTGTTCAAGGCCGGGTGAAGCATATCCACGCCGGTATCCATGACTGCCACGACTGCGCCCGTACCGGAGATGCCCAGGGTGGCCCAGACTTCGGGAGCGCGGATTTGTGCCAATCCCCAGGCGGGTGTTGTGCCGGCAGCGCTCTCCGGGCCAAGGGTCTGTTCGGGGCTGATGTATTGCTCGTAGTGGTCCAGGCGGATTTCTGCTACGTCCGGTGAGGTAATCAACCGGCGCACGAAATCGCGGCTGGCCGTCAGCGCCGTCGCGTGGATGCTCCATAAGTCCTGGCGTGCCAGCACTTCGCCCTGGCGCTGGGCTGCGGTGAGCATCGCCTCCACCGGTTTCAGGGCGCTGCTGAGGTCTTCCTGAAGCGTTTCGACCAACAGCGCGCGTGAACCCACGTTCACCGTTCCTGTTGTCGGGAAAATCGTGCTCGTCCTCGTCGACCGCAGCTTGACGATGACGCGCAGCGGCGTCTGCAGGTCGGCGTCCAATGCGCGCAGCACGTCGGGTTCGACGATGGGGGAATTCGTGGGCGTTGCGCTGTACGCTACCGGTACAGCCGGCCAGAGTGAAAAGAGGATTGTCAGGACGATGATCGTCTGCACTGGTTTTCGCATAGTAAAACTCCTTACAGCGACGTTAAAAGGGCCCAAATTCGAGGTCCAAACGCCAAATCCGAAAAGACGATTGTTGTATCTTATAGTTTTCGCATAGTAAAATATTGCAACTCATAAATCGAATCCGCAGATTCTAAATCGAAAATCCAAAACTACGTGAGGGTATTATACCGCTCTGGGGAAAACTCGCTTACGACACAACCAGGTAGCACCCGTGTTCTGTTTACACTTTATATATATTATAATAATCATATAAACAAACTTAATCCCTTGATCTTTACACATTCGCCGAACCTTCACGAAAGGAAAGAAAATTGGTGTAAATTCGTGAAGATACGTGGTTAGAATTTTGGCCCTCGTCGGTGTGGAATCCCCCATAGAGACTTCCCTGAAAACGGCTGTCGATCTTCTTGCGTGGGGCGCATTCTACAATTGCCGGTAGTCCGGAAAACTTTGCATCGCTCCCAAGTTGGACTAGAATGAGAGTGTAGATGCGGGTGGAGGTGGGGGGATGATCGAAGTCACCGACTTGACGAAAACATTCGTGACCACGGAAAAGCAGCCGGGCTTGCGGGGTAGCCTGAGATCGTTGGTGCGTCCGGAGCGGCGTGAGGTGCAGGCGG
>JAKJAB010000446.1 GCA_022707725.1 Chloroflexota bacterium
TATACAGCCCAGGAGGCCGCGCAAGTTTTGGAGACCACGATCCAATCGTTGGACGCTTTTCGCTTCCTGCTGGCTGATGTGCCGCTGGTAGGCGAGTTTATCGGGCAGCCGGAACAATCCTATAGCCCGGAAAAGCCGCTGGCGGATACATTGGGCGAATTGGCCACCAACCTGAAAGGGTTGCCGGATACATTTGTCCAGATGTCGGATGACCTCAGTACGACCGACGACAATCTGGGCAACATCCAGGAAAATCTGGTCACGATGTCGGAGAGTGTTGGCCTGATCTCGGTCAGCCTGGGTGAGTACGAGAGGATGGTCGTACAATCCCAGTCGTCGATGGATGATGTGGCTACCGTCCTCACCAACATCAAGTCCAACCTGCCGACCATCCTCAACGGCGCGGCGCTGGTGTTGACCTTGTTTTTTGCCTGGCTGCTGGCGGCGCAAATCGTCATCCTCAGCCAGGGGTGGGAACTGTACCACGGTACGGCCGATCGTATGAAGTAACGCGCCTGCAAATTTATGCGTCTCGTATACAATAAGCATAGTATCAGAATCCTAATAGACCCACATCACAATAATGGAGGCTTAGCATGGAGACAGAAATCACCCTCAATACAACCCTAGGTACACTTTTGGACGATCCACAAGCCAAGGCAGTGCTAGATCAATATGTGCCCGGCATCTCTAGTAATCCGATGGTCGCAATGCTGAAAGGCATGACGCTGAACAAGCTGCTCGCTCTGCCGCAAGCTGCTCAATTCGGTCTGACCAAAGAGAAGGCCGAAGAGATTCTGGCAGAAATCAACAAGCGAATCTAACCTCGTCCCCCTCATTGTTCTTTTCAACGCTTCCGGCGGATGACAATCCGCCGGAACTATGTTAGCGCAGGATCATCATCCCGCGCGGTGTATGCTTGGTGAATTTGCGATTGGAGGCACCCCATGCGAAAAGTCGTCCGGTACAGCGTGAGTTTACTCCTCTGTGTATGCCTTCTGGCAGCCTGCCAGGGTGGAACGCCTAACGCGCCTTCCACACCGCCAACCGCGGCAGCCACCAGCGAACCGTCCCCCACTCCACGCCCCACCAATTCGCCTCCCACAACGACCCCGACACTCGTCCCGACGGCCACGGTTATCCCGCTCGATCTCGACCCCGCTGAAGCGCGCGCGCCACAGGTCACGTCGCCGGTGGGGATGGACGGCGTACTCGTTTCCGGGACCGGCGACATGCCCTGGTGGAACGACGCCGTCTTTTACGAGATCTTCGTGCGCAGCTTCTACGACAGCAACGGCGACGGCATCGGCGACCTCAACGGCCTGATCGAGAAGCTGGATTACCTCAACGACGGCGATCCCACCACCAGCGACGATTTGGGCGTCAGCGGCATCTGGCTGATGCCCATTATGGCGTCGCCAAGCTATCACGGCTACGACATCACCGACTATTACACGGTCAACCCGGAATACGGCACCAATGAAGACTTCAAACGGCTGATGGTCGAGGCGCACAAACGTGGCATTCGCGTCATCATCGATTTGGTGCTCAACCACACCTCCGCGCAACATCCGTGGTTCATCGAGGCACAAGACCCGAATTCAGAAAGACACGACTGGTATCGCTGGAGCCAAACGGGCGGGGCAGGATGGCACCGGCTGGGCAGCAGCTACTACTTCGGCCTGTTCTGGGATCAAATGCCCGACCTGAATTACAGAAATCCAGACGTGACCGCTGAAATGCTTAACGTCACTCGCTACTGGCTGGAAGAGATGGGCGTCGATGGTTTCCGGCTGGACGCGATCAAACACCTGATCGAAGAGGGTGATCTGACGGAGAACACCGCAGCAACACTCGACTGGTTCAAGGGGTTCTACACCTTCTACAAAGGTGTCAAGCCTGATGCCTTCACCGTCGGCGAAGTATGGAGCCCCACCCGCATCGTCGCGCAGTATACCGGCGACAAGATGGACGTATGCTTCGAGTTCGATCTGGCGGAAGTCATCAAGGATGCCGCTTTTAGAGGGCTTCCAACCGGACTACAGATGGCGCAAGAAAACGTGATCGCCGCCTACCCACCGGGCCAGTATGCGACATTCCTGGCTAACCACGACCAGACCCGCACGCGCTCAACCCTGATGAACGACGAACAGGCCAAAGTCGCGGCGACGTTGCAGCTCACCTTCTCTGGCATCCCCTTCATCTACTACGGCGAGGAGATCGGCATGCAAGGCGCCAAGCCAGACGAGAACATCCGCCGTCCGATGCAATGGACACCTGACGGCGGCTTCAGCAGCGGGACGCCCTGGCGCGGCTACTACGAGGACTACGCTATGCGCAATATCACGGCGCAAAGTGCAGCGCCTGATTCGCTCCTCAACCACTACCGCGTCCTGGTCGCCCTGCGCAACACTCACGCCGCGCTGCGCATTGGCGACTGGCAACCGGTGACAGCGAAACCGCGCTCGGTTTACAGCTACGTCCGCACCTACGCGGACGAAGTGGTGCTGGTGGTCGTCAACCTGAGCAGGCAGACTGTGGCCGATTACACACTCACCCTGGCAAAAGGGCCATTCACCACCGCGCACGCACCCGCGTGGCTGATGGGCGAAGGCGACCTGTACCTCCCGCCCGTCAACGCGGATGGCGGCTTCGATGCTTACCGGCCAACCCCGGTGCTGCCGCCAAACAGCAGCACTGTTATCCAGTTTATGCCGTAAGGAAGAAAACCGGCTGATGAGAGTTTCAGTACCTATCACCTATTCAATAACGGAGGGAACAGAATGACCACGACGGAAGAACAACTATCAGCAGCCTCTCGCTGTCCAAAGTGTGACCAGCGAGGTGCGAACGTCCAAAAACTGGCAATTGATCACACTCGGCCTCTTCATCGCCGAAGTGCTGATCGCTACGATATTTTCGGGCAACCAGTTCATCCGTGCCTGTCTGGGCGATTATCTGGTCGTCATTCTGCTCTACTGCCTGGTCAAGTCATTCTGTAACTATTCAGCCTTGAGGTGGGACGCACTTAGCTGAACCCAAAACGGCAATTTTTGCGCTTCCTACTGTCATTG
>JAKJAB010000447.1 GCA_022707725.1 Chloroflexota bacterium
AGTTGTGCGCTTTGAAGAACGCGCTCCACGTCTCATCCACCAGCGTACCGTTGGTCTGCAACGTGTTGATGATGCGCATGCCGGGCCGCCGGTAACGCTCCTGCAAGGCGATGGCGCGCTCGAAGAACTCGACGCCCATCAACAACGGTTCGCCGCCCTGCCAGCCGAACGTGACTTCCGGTATCTGCTGCGCTTCGATGTACTGCCGGGTGAAACTCTCCAACACGGCGTCGCTCATACGAAAGTCGCTGCCGGGGTACAGCTTCTCTTTGACCAGGTAGTAGCAGTAGGCGCAGTTGAGGTTGCAAACCGGTCCGCGCGGCTTCACCATCACGTGAAACGCGCGCGGTACTTCAGAAGACTGCATCATCTTTTCACCATCAAAAATGGCTCAACGGATTGAACGGATTCAACGGGGGTATATTCCGTTAAAATCCGCTCAATCCGTTGAGAGAAAGGTGTGTCCTTTACTGGTATCCGCCGCTGGTTTCGGCGAGACCGCGTTCGTTGCGGATTTTCTCTTCGTAACCGCTGGCCCAGTAGGCGGCGATAGGATCGACGGGGACGCCCATCTCCTCGCGGACGACGGCGAGCAGCGGGCGCACGTCGTAGCGGTACGCCTCCGTGAGGATGTAATGCGCGCCCAGGACGTCACCTTCAGACTGCGCTGCGGCGAGTTTCCGGCGCGGCACGAGCAGCGCCTTCGCGTAGGCTTCCTGGCAGTTGAGCACCGAATAGATCATCGGCGCGAGCTTGCCCTCGACCGCATGCGACTGGTCGATCATATAGGCGACGTGGTTCGCCGTGGTGTGGGCGGGTTCGGATGCGCCCAGTTCGGCGTCGGCCAACTCGTTGTAGATAAGGAACAGCTCGTAAGGGTTGACCGTGCCGACGATAAGGTCGTCGTCCGCGTACTTGCGGTTGTTGAAGTGGAAGCCGCCCAGCTTGCCTTCGTCCAGTAAAAAGGCGACGATCTGCTCGATATTCACGCCCTGCGCGTGGTGTCCCAGGTCCACCAACACCTGCGCCCGCTCGCCCAGCTTGAGGCTGAACGCATACGACGTGCCCCAGTCGGGCAGGTCGGTGTTGTAGAAGGCCGGCTCGAACAGCTTGTACTCGATCAACATCCGCCCGCCGGCCGGCAAGTGCGCGTAGGTCTGCTGCAAGCCCTGCTCGAAGCGGCGCTTGCGTCCACGGAGGCTGTCTTGGCCGGCGTAGTTCGTCCCGTCGGCGAACCACAGGCTCAGGTCGCGGCTGTTGGTCTTGGTCATAATTTCGCAGCACTCCAGGATGTGATCGAGCGCCATCTCACGGATGCCAGGGTCCGGATTACCGAACGATCCCAGGCGGTACTCGTCATCCTGGAACACGTTGGGATTGATCGCTCCCAACGTGATGCCCTGCGCTTCGGCGTATTCACGCATCGCGGTGTAATCGTTGTCCTCCGGTTTGTCCCAGGGGATGTGCAACGCTACCGACGGCGCAATCCCCGTCATCTTGTGGACCATCGCCGCGTCGTCGAGTTTCTCGTGGGTGGTGACGGCGGCGCCGGGCCACGCAAACGCCTTGAAGCGCGTGCCGCTGTTCGCATAGCCCCACGAGGGGGTCTCGATCTTCTGCGCCTTCAACCGCGCTTTTACAGCGTCGATGTCGATGCCTTGCTGGGTTAAGTCTTCGGCCAATAATTCGTACATAGCTTTGTAATTCATAGGACCTCCAATAGTCTGACCGTTGTTAGTTGGATAGCCAAAGATGTTTGTAAGGCAAATTGCCGATTCGCCTTACGGCGGATTCGTGATAAAGTTTTGTCCACAGTTCTGATTATAAGGCGTTTGGCGGGTTCGTCAAAACGGTCAAATATCAGGTACGGGGTTTGCCGACCACGAATCAGAAACGAATAAACGAATTCAAGCCTTGGCTATACCAAAACTATGCGTTAAGCAGACGCCTATTCGTTTATTCGCTAAAGACTCGTGGTCGGCCTGCGTGCCTGCATAATTGCTGTCAAGTTCTCTGTGCGATTCTGGGGGTGAAATATGGAACTTACATTACGTTACGGACGAGACGGGCTACCTGTTGCATTGCCCGACAATGTTGATGTGGTGACGACGCGCTTCACGCCCGGTCTACCGGACGAGGCGGCGGCGATTTATGAGGCGCTGCGCCAACCGATAGCCTCCCCGCCGCTGGCGAGTCTGGTCAAGCCTGGCGACAAGGTCGTGGTCGCGCACAGCGACATCACGCGGGCCACGCCGAACGCGCGTCTGTTGCCGGCGCTGCTGGCGGAACTGGAAGCGGCGGGCGTGGCGCACGAGGACGTCACGCTCCTCAACGCGCTGGGCACGCACCGCCCACAAACGGAGGCGGAGCTGCGAACGATGCTCGGCGACGCCATCGTGGAGCGTTACCGCTGCATCCAGCACGACGGCAACGACGATGCCGGGTTGATCGCCCTGGGGCGCACCAGCTTCGGGCACCCGGTGCGCATCAATCGCCATTTTATGGAGGCCGACGCGCGCATCCTCACGGGGTTGATCGAGCCGCACTTCTTTGCCGGGTTCAGCGGCGGACCGAAGGGCGTGCTGCCCGCGCTGGCCGGTGCGGAGAGCGTCGTCACCAACCACGGGCGCGCGATGATCGCCCACCCCAAGGCGACGTGGGGTTACACCGAGGGCAACCCCATCTGGGAGGAGATGCGCGAGGCAGCGCTGATGACCCGCCCCACGTTCCTGCTCAACGTAACGATCAACGCGGCGGGGCAGATGACGGGCGTCTTCGCCGGCGAGATGCTGGCGGCGCACGCGGCGGGATGCGCTTTCGTGCGCGAACACGCGATGGTTCCCGTGGACGCGCCCTACGACATCGTCGTGACCACCAACGGCGGCTATCCGCTGGACCAGAACCTCTACCAGACGGTGAAGGGCATCAGCGCCGCCAACGAGATTGTGCGGGAGGGTGGGGCGATCGTCGTGGCGGCGGCGTGCGAGGACGGCCTCCCCGACCACGGCTGCTACGCCGCGCTGTTGGCGGAGGGCGGGTCGCCGCTGGGC
>JAKJAB010000448.1:0-2694 GCA_022707725.1 Chloroflexota bacterium
TGTCTGCACGAATGATGATGCTCGGCCCCGACGGTCAATTGCTGGCTACCAACGATTCGGCTTACCGCGACCAACTCGGAGAGATACTGGATGTTCCCGGTTTGAAAGAAACCGTCGTATCAAAACAAGCCCTCCGTGTGGACTACGGCGAACGGCCCGGCACCGGCGCGGCGGAAGTGCTGATGCCCGTCATCGGACCAACGCTTGACGTCATCGGCGTCATCCGCCTCACCGATCCGCTGTCCAGCGTCTACGCGCGCTTTCCGCGCACGCGGACGCTCATTATGTGGGTGCTGGCGGGCGGCGCGATCGTCGGCATCGTCGCCGGGTGGTTGCTGGCGGTGGACCTGGCGCGCCCATTGCGCCGCGCGACACAGGCCGTTTCACAAATGGCTGAAGGGCAGCCCCTGAGCACGCTCCCGGAACAAGGACCCAACGAGGTACGGATGCTGCTGCGGGCGTTCAACACCCTTACCGACCAGCGCCGCGAGCTGGAGAAATCGCGCAAACGCCTGCTGGCGAACCTCGTCCACGAGTTGGGGCGGCCTTTGGGCGCTTTGCTTTCGGCCACGCAAGCCCTCGCCAGCGGCGCCGACCAGCATCCAGACCTGCGCTCCGAGCTGCTGGACGGCATGCAAGGCCAAATGCAGTTGATGAGGCGGCTGCTCGACGACCTGACCCGCCTCTACGATCAAACGCTCGCTGGAACTGGAACGCAAGCCAGTGGCGCTCAGCCCGTGGCTGATGCAGGAACTTGCCCCCTGGCGAGAAGCGGCGCAGCACAAGGGGCTGCGCTGGCAGGTAAACGTCCCCAGCGCCCTGCCCGAACTGACGCTCGACGCCGACCGAATCGGACAGGCGCTCGGCAACGTCATCAGCAACGCCATAAAATACACGCCCGCGAACGGCGAAATCGCAATCGACGCCGGGGAAGAAAAAGCCGAGGTGTGGATTCGCGTGCGCGACACCGGCGTGGGCATCCCGCCGGAAGAGCAGGCGCGCATCTTCGAACCGTTCTATCGCGGGACGACCGGCCGGCGCTTTCCACAGGGCATGGGACTGGGCCTGAGCATCGCCCGCGACCTGCTCGTCGCACACGGGGGGCGCATCGAAGTGGAAAATACGCCCGGCGCAGGCAGCACGTTCACCCTCTGGCTGCCCGCGAGGCTTGACTATTGGCAAAATTGACCAAAATTTAACGTAAAGATTAAGGAGATGATTTACGATGCCTGAAAAAACAATTCCTTCGCCTCTCGAAGTCTTGCAAACGTTGGTGCGCTTCGACACTACCAACCCGCCCGGCAACGAGGCGGCCTGCATCCATTATCTCGACGGCCTCTTCAAGCAAGCCGGGTTCAGCACTACCATTCTCGGCAAGACGCCGGAGCGCCTTAACCTCATCACCCGGCTGCCGGGACGCGGCGAAGCGCCGCCCGTCGTCTGGCAAGCGCACGTGGACGTCGTCACCACGGAGGGCCAGACCTGGCAACACCCGCCCTTCTCCGGCGAGGTCGTGGACGGCTACCTGTGGGGACGCGGGACGCTCGACGACAAAGGCGCGGCGGCGATGATGGCCGTGGCGCTGTTGCGCGCGAAAGCGCAGGGCATCAGGCCGCCCGGCGACATCATCTTCACCGCGCTGGCCGACGAGGAAGTCGGCGGCGAATACGGCGCAAAGTTCCTGGTGGAACAGCATCCGGAGCACTTCGAGGGCGTTCGATTTGCCATCGGCGAAGGGGGCGGGGTCTCCGTGACGGTCGGCGGCAAGAAGTTCTACGTCATCATGCTCGCCGAAAAGCAGATTTGCTCGGTGCAACTCACGATACGCGGGCGCGCCGGGCACGGTTCCGTTCCGCAACGCGGGCAGGCGATGGCAAAGCTGGCGCGCGTACTGGACACGCTCAACCGCAAGTCGCTGCCTGTCCACGTCACGCCGGTGGCGCGCGCGATGATCGCCGGCATCAGCGAGGCGCTGCCCTTCCCGCAAAATGTCGCGCTGCGGCAGTTGCTCAACCCCGCATTGACCGACCGCGTGCTCAGCCTGCTCGGCGAAAAAGGCGCACAGCTCAGCGCCAGCCTGCACAACACCGTCAGCCCGACGATCGTGCGCGGCGGCGAGAAGATCAACGTCATCCCCGGCGAGATTACGCTGGAACTGGATGGGCGGTTGCTGCCCGGTTTCACGCCCAACGATATGACGCGCGAGCTGCGCACCCTGCTCGGCGACGAGATCGAGATTGCCGTCACACGCTACGAACCCGGCCCGCAGCCGGCGGATATGGAACGTTACCACGTCCTCGCCGACATCGTCCGCAAAGCCGACCCGGAGGGCATCCCCGTGCCGTACCTGGTCTCCGGCGTCACCGATGCGCGCCACTTCGCCAAACTCGGCATCCAATCCTACGGCTTCATTCCCACGCAAATCCCCGACGAACTCATCAAGACGATCCACGCCGCCGACGAGCGCATCCCCGTGGCAACAATCGAATGGGGTACGCAGGTATTGTTGGAGACATTGCAGCGATTCAAGGGATAAGTATGGCAAGCCGTAAGTACAACACTTATCAAAAGGAGACTTTTATGCAAACCCCCAAAATCCTCATCATTGGCGCTGGCTCGCGTGGCAGCGGCTACGCGACGTATTTCCGCGAATTCCCTGACCGTGGGCAGGTCGTCGGCGTAGCGGAGCCGCGC
>JAKJAB010000448.1:2704-3046 GCA_022707725.1 Chloroflexota bacterium
CACCATATTCCGGCGAACAACGTCTTCACGGACTGGCAAGACGCCGCCGCGCGCCCGAAGTTCGCGGACGCGGTCATCATCGCTACGCAGGACCGGATGCACACCGAGCCGGCGATTGCGTTTGCGAACCTCGGCTATCACGTGCTGCTCGAAAAACCGATGGCGCCCACCCCAGAGGAGTGTCACGCCATCGTCGGCGCGGCGAAGGCGGCGGGCATCCTCTTCGGTGTGTGCCACGTGATGCGCTACACGCGCTTCACGCAGCGGCTCAAGGCCATCGTCGACTCCGGCGCGATTGGCGACCTGGTGAGCATCCAACACCTGGAACCGGTGGGCTTCTGG
>JAKJAB010000449.1 GCA_022707725.1 Chloroflexota bacterium
TACCGGGTGATGGTCGGGCCTAGCTCGGATGACGCGGCGCTGCTTGAAACCTCGCTAAAGGTCATATAAGTAGCCCCAGCCAACCACGAATGGTTAACGAATAAACGAATGGGCGCTTGCTCCATTCGTTTATTCGTTTCTGATTCGTGGCCGGCAAGTTTGAGACACCCCAAACCTGCCGATTGCGATTCTGGCGACTCTGGGTATACTTGGCCTGTATGAGCTTGTTCGAACACAGTCGCCAGGAACAAATACGCCGCGAAGCGCCGCTGGCCGAGCGCCTGCGGCCGCGCACGCTCGACGAGGTCGTCGGGCAGGAGCACCTGCTCGGACCGGGCAAGCCGCTGCGGGTCGCCTTCGAGATGCGCCGCCCCCATTCGATGATCTTCTGGGGGCCGCCCGGCGTGGGCAAGACGACGCTGGCCGCCGTGATCGCCAACACCACGTCCGCGCACTTCGAGACGCTCAACGCGGTGCTGGCGGGCGTCGCCGACCTGCGCAAGCTGGTCACAGAGGCGAAGGATCGGCGGGGCATGTACGGCGTCCGCACGATCCTCACCATCGACGAAATCCACCGCTGGAACAAGGCGCAGCAGGATGGCCTGCTGCCCGTCGTCGAAGATGGTACCATCACCCTCATCGGGGCGACGACAGAAAACCCGTTCTTTTCCATCATCGCGCCGCTCCTCAGCCGCTCGCGCATCTTCCGCTTCGAGACGTTGACCGAAACGCAGATCGAGGCTTTGCTGCAGCAGGCGCTCGAAGACGAGGAACGCGGTTACGGCAAGCGCACCATCGTCGCCGATGACGCGGCGCTGCATCATCTGGCTGACCTCTCCGATGGCGTGCAGCGCATCACCCTGGCCGTGGCCGAGGAGTCCATCCAACGCCGCGCGATGCAGTACGACAAATCGGGCGACGAGCACTACAACACCATCAGCGCCTTCATCAAGTCCATCCGCGGCTCCGATCCCGACGCGGCGCTTTACTATCTGGCGAAGATGGTCGCGGCGGGCGAAGACCCGCGCTTCATCTTCCGGCGGCTGCTGATTGCGTCGGCGGAGGATGTGGGGCTGGCGTCTCCGATGGCGATTGCTGTAGTGATGGCCTGCGCGCAGGCGTTCGAGTGGGTGGGGATGCCGGAAGGCCAGTATCACCTGGCCGAAGCTACGCTCTACCTGGCAACGTCGCACAAATCGAACAGCGCCGGCGCGTATTGGGAGGCGCTGAAATATCTCGAGGAACACGGCTACACGCCGCCGCCCGCCTATCTACGGGATCAGAAAACCATGCTCAGAGACGAACGGGGCAACATCCCGGCCTACAAATATCCGCACGACTATCCTGATGGATGGGTAGCACAGCGCTATCTGCCCGACAATGTTCCCGGCGGCTGGTACCGCCCGAAGGGGTACGGCTTCGAACAACGCATCGTGGAATTCCTGAGCAGACGAAAGCAGACCAAATAAGCGACATTGGAGCACGTATGAAAGATCCGATCACCGCACGCGCCGCACAAATGTTGGCGCAAGCAACCCACATCCTGGTCCCATTGGAGGACCTCTACAACGCGCTGGAAGACGAAGGGCTGATGGCCTGGATCGATCCGGAGATGTTCGAATATCTTATGACGACCGATGAGACATTTGCCGTCATCAAGGGCCTGGGGGCATTGGAGATGCTCACCCCTTTGCTGCGAGCTGAGCTAGAGATGCAGGGGTTTTGGAGTGGCCCGCTGGTGATGTTGCGCCAGTGGATGGCTTTCCCATCACTGATCCTGGAAGACCTGCTCACGCATCTCCGCGATATGAGCAGTGCTTTGGAGACGGCGTGGCAGACGCGCTCTCCGGATGACCCTTTTACGGAAGCGGAATTGCTCAACATGCTGTTGATGAGCGATATGTTAGCGCGCGAGATCAGCGGCGCGCTGCATATGTATGTGGAGTCTGAAGAAACCGATGCACAGGATCTACGCTCCAGTAACGGTGCGGCAAACCGGCGCGATGCCGTTTGAAAAAATCCGCCCCAGACACGAGCACAGCGCGCGGGCGGCGCGATTGATCATAGCGGCGCGACTGATCGTGACCGTGCTATTGCTACTGTGTGCGTGCGCGGGGCCACGATCCAATCCCCTAAAGCGGATTCAGGCCACGGGGACTTTGCGCGTGGCGCTGGACCCCTCCTTCCCACCCTTCGAGTCTGTGGATGGTACGGGCCAGGTAGCCGGATTGGATATTGACCTCGCGCGGGCCATCGCTGCGCGGCTCGGCGTAGAGGCGCACTTCGTCACCACCGGCTACGACGCGCTCTACGATGCGCTCACCGTGGGCCGCGCCGATGTCATCATCTCCGCACTGTACCCCGATCCCGATCGCATACAGACGTTCACCTTCAGCCCCAGCTACTTCAACGCAGGCGAGGTGCTCGTTGTCCGGGAAGATTCGCCCATCACCGGCGTGTCCGATCTGGCAGGCAAACAGGTCGCGCTGGTCTTCGGCACAGAGGCGCACATGATCGCACTGCAATGGGAAAAGACCATGCCCACGCCTCCCATCTTGATAACCGGCGACGCCCCAGAGACCATCACCTCCGTGCTCGCAGCCGAGATCGTGGATGCCGTCATCCTCGACAACGTGACCGCGCAAATGGCATTGGTCGACACGCCGGGCCTGCGCGTACTGCCCACCCCCATCACCGACGAGCCCTACACCATCGCTGCGCGCAAGGAAGATGCCAAACTCGTCGAAGCTATCAGCGGCATCCTGGAGGAAATGCAGGCCAACGGCGAGCTGGAAGCATTGATCCGGCGCTGGATGCAGTAAAAGTACTAAGCGACCAGCGATCAGCAGTCAGCTTTTTGACCGCTGGCTGAATGCTGACCGCTAATAGTTGATTGCTGCTTCTATTGACAATCACCCTTGCCCGTGTACAATGCCTGCTGTTTGGTTAGCAAGGAGGTAACTATTCAGCCTTGAGGTGGGGCGCACTTAGCTGAACCCAAAACGGCAATTTTTGCGCTTCCTACTGTCATTG
>JAKJAB010000044.1 GCA_022707725.1 Chloroflexota bacterium
CAGCAGGCCGCTCAGCGCCGCACTCCACGGCCTCAACCCCAGACAGCGCGCGAGAATGGCGGCGTTCAGCGCAGCAAGACTCAGGTGCAGCAGCACGCTCCAATGCAACGAGCGTGCCATCCCTGCCAAAGAGGAGCCAGAAAGGAGCCACAACGGCCAGTTGAGAGGATAGAAAACGCCTGCCTGAGAATTAGCGAGCAGCGGCGCGCCCGCGAACAGATCGGGATTCCACAACGGCAATCGTCCTGCCTGCAAAGCGCGGGCGGCGGCGGTCCAATATGGGAAAAAGTACGTCTGCAAATCGCCGCCAGCCAGTACCCACCCGGCCACCAACCGGCGATAGAGAAACAAAACGCCGAGCGCCATCAAGAGATACGGCACGTAAGTCCAAAGCCGCTGATGCCTGGGGCTTCTGAGAACTTCGGAGTGTACGTTATTCACCATTCACCATTCGCTGATTCACCATTTGCCATTTGCCATTTGCCATTCACTATCGGCACAGTTGCCGGGTCTGGAGCGCGTTCGCATCTTCAGGGTCGATGCGCAACGCGGCGTCGATATAAGGCATCGCTTCGCTGCACTGATCCAAAAGATAATACGACAGCGCCAGCGTGTAATAGGTTTCAATGGTCGGACCGCCTACCCGCCCGGTATCCCCTGAAGCCTGTACACGACCATTGGGCGCTGGAAAAATCGCCTCGGTGCGCACGAGCTGACGCTCCAACGAACGCAACGGCAGAAACCAACCGACGTAGATCTTCCCGGCGGGTGCGGGCGGCAATCCCTCCATCTCCATCGCGTACCGCCCACTCATCACGTCGAAGCGGACATGCCCCGTGATGTCTGTGCCGACCATATGGCCCGCAATCATCCCGCGCAGTGGCGCTTCGAAATCGGATGGATGCGCAAACTCGGCCCGCGCCACTTCCGTTCCCCCCGGCTCCGCGTCGACTGCATTGGTATCCTCCATCGTGATGACCAGGGAAACCGTGCGCCTGCGGGAGCGCGCTTCGCCATAACGGACGGCAAGTTTGAGGTTCTCGATGGCGTCCTCATAGTTGCGCTGCTGAAAATACAACGTCCCTAAATGGGCGTAGGCGTCGCCGAATGTGGGATCGAGCTTGATCGCCTTGGTGAGATTGGCCTCCGCCTTGTTATAGTCACCGGTAAGCAGGAGCACCAGTCCCAGACGCGCGAGCGCCGGAACGTGATTGGGGTCGGCCTCCACAGCGTCGGTGTAGGCCTGAACGGCCAACGTCCAGTTACCCAGCGCGTTGGCATTGCGGCCGATGGCCATGTGCAGGTGCACCAGCTTATCGTGAACCACCAGCGCCTCGCGATACGCGCTAATCGCACCGTAGTAATTCCCCTGTGTCTCCAGCACGTAGGCGCGATTGCGCAGCACATCGACGTTGTTCTCGCCCAATTCCACCGCCGTGGCGATCGTGCTGTTGGCGGCGTACCAGTTTCCGGTGTCGATGTAGGCTTCGGCCAGATAAGCATACGCCTCCGGTAATGTGGGATCGAATGAAATCGCCTTTTGGCACGCCGACACCGCCTCCAACGGCATCCCGATCCAATCGTAGGCCAGACATAACACCGCCCAGGCGCGGGCGTTCTCCGGCTGGCGGCGCAGCGCCTCGCGGGCCATATCCAGACCGCGCTCAGGTTCCGATTGGAACGTCAGCAGCCGCGACAACGCCACGTACAAGTCGAACTGGTTCGGCTCGATGTCCAACGCGCGCTGGTAAGCATCGATAGCGGTTTCCACATCGCCAGCCCAGTAGGCGTCTTCTGCTCTGGCGACGTAGATGGCCGGCGACGGCGTGGGCGTAGGCGATGGGATGGGCGTGGGAGCATACGCCGGGCCGCCGCCGGGCCGCTCCTGCATGATATCCCTCACGGTATTGACGACGTAAACGCCCACTCCGACCAACGCGAGCAACGTCAACAAGCGCAACCAGGGGATGCGTCGCCGGCGACGGTACAGGTCACGGTCGGATTTCAAATACATTGCGGCGCTCCGGTTGAGCAAGTAGACGGTAGGCAGTAGACGGTAGACAGTAGACGGCAGACGGTAGACGGTAGACGGCAGACAAGGGAGGATACATCGGCACGTTCCTTTTACAATAGCCCATACTCACGATACCAGTTCCAGGCCTCCACCACCGATGCCTGTGCTGAGCCACCAACGAAGCTCAGCTCGCGTTCGGCTTTGCTGCCGTCGAAGTACATATCGCGCGCGCTCAAGTGCAACTGGCTGCCATCCACGATCGGGGCTGCGCGCCGGATACGGTTTGCCAGATCAACCAGGGCGGCAAGCGGCGTCATCAGCACGCGCGGGATCGTGACCCACGGCGCGCGTCCGCCCGTGACCTTCGCCGCGAGCGCCATCAGCGCGCGGTGTGAGACGTTTTCCCCGTTGAGGATGTACCGCTCGCCGGTGCGTCCACGCTCCGCCGCCAACACATGCCCCTCGCCGGTCGCCTGCGCCGACACAACGCCCATCCCGCCCGGCGGCGCGGCGACGAGCAGCCCGTGCTTTGCCGTCCGCAGGATTTCGCCGCCCACGAAATGCACGTCGCGCTGCCCAATCACCGACGCGGGATTGACGATCACTACATCCAGTCCCTCCGCCACGGCGCGCTGCACCTCTGCT
Source organism: Chloroflexota bacterium (assembly GCA_022707725.1). Taxonomy (GTDB): domain Bacteria; phylum Chloroflexota; class Anaerolineae; order B4-G1; family SLSP01; genus DSWT01. The sequence goes on from JAKJAB010000044.1 coordinate 2,660, forward strand.
TCGGCCAACACCTTGCTGTGCCCGTAGTGGAACTGCGCCGGGCGCAAATTGAACGTGACGGTCTCATCCAGCCACTGCCCGCGCTCCGTGGGGACGCCCAACACCGCCACCGAACTGGTGAACACGACGCGCTGCACGCCCTGCGCCCGCGCCGCCCGCAACACGTTGCGCGTCCCTTCGACGTTCGCCGCATAGATCGCCTCGGGCTTGTTGCGCCAATACTGTGAGACCGCCGCCGCGTGGAAGACCAGCTCGCAGCCGGCCATTGCCGCGCACAACGATGCCTCGTCCATCACGTCGCCAATCGCGTAGTCGGGGGCCAGCCCGGAAAGCGCGTCCAGCTTCGACGAAGCGCGGCGCAACGCCCGCACCTCGTATCCACGCGCCAGTAGCGCCTCGACAATGTTCGCGCCGACGCAACCGGTTGCACCTGTTACCAATGCTCGTATAGTCATCATAAACCGCTAATCTCGCAAATCTTGTAGTAGTCAAAAGATACTATTCAGCCTTGAGGTGGGACGCACTTAGCTGAACCCAAAACGGCAATTTTTGCGCTTCCTACTGTCATTGCCGGCGTAAAAGTGCGCCCCACCTGAATAGTTGCAAGCGGCTTTAGCCGTCCATCCCGACAATTAAGCGGTGGTTATGACCCGTTGGCGTATCGCGATGGCACAGATCAACACGCGGGTCGGCGACCTGGAGGGCAACGCGCGCAAACTTGAATTTCGGCGTTTATCGGTTATAATATAGATATATTTCTTGCAAAATAATGTAAAATTGGGTATCTGGAATAAGGATTCATTGGGGAGAAAAGATGAAGAGGATAGCACTTTCTCGCATCACCAATGTCAGTTTAAGCCTGTTACTCGTGTTGAGCACAAGCACCGCACCACCCTTATCGGCAGAACACGCGCCAGCCTCACCGGAACCCCCTCCTGCACTCTTGCCCACGACAGCAAATCCAGACACACCCAATGACGAGTCTCCTGGCCTGCGCGTGTTGGCCTCCGATGCAGACAGCGTAACGCTTGAACTGATCACGCCGGAGTACAGAGTTGCTCAAAGTGAGGATGATTCCGGTCCATGTACGCAACTCGTCGTCGATGGATACAGCAGCACGGGTGCTTCGGGTGCACCGGAACTGCCGGTCAAAGGTGCAATGGCCGGCATCCCGGCGCAGGGCGAAGTGACGCTGACCGTGGTAGAAGTCGAGACCATCACTGCGCCGGAGACATACGCCATCTGCCCGGTCGGGCGGCCGATTGTGGAGATGAGTCCGTCCGATGAGCCGCTTCGCTACCAGGGCGAGGAACGCGTGCGAGATGCGGCACTCTACGCGACGGCAGGCTTCACGCCCACGGAGCCGGCAGTGCTGCTTTCCACAGGCTTCATCCGCAGCCAGCGCGTGGCGCAACTGCAATTTCGCCCCTTCCAGTACGATCCCGTCACCGGAGAACTCCGGTTTGCGCGGCGCATCCGCGTGCAATTGACCTTCGACACGGCGATGAGCCGCAGCGCACTGACAGCGTCGGCAGCGAGCGCGTCCACCACAGGGCCAGTGGACGAGGGCGCGTTCGAGGACGTGCTGCGCACTTCGCTGGTCAACTACGAAGACGCGCGCGGCTGGCGTGCAGCGCCCCAGCGCCTCCCCTCCACACGAATCGCACAATGGCCAGTCAGCGACAAAGCCTACAAAATCCTGGTGGATGCAGACGGCATCTATCAACTAACCTACACCGATCTGATTACAGTGGGCGTCCCCGTGGACAGCCTTGATCCGCGAACGCTGCAACTGCACAACCTGGGCAGCCAGGTCGCCATCTACGTCGAGGGGGAAGCGGATGGCGTGTTCAACACCGGCGACTACGTGCTTTTCTACGGCCAAAAGATGACGACGAAGTACACCGACGTCAACGTGTACTGGCTCACGTGGGGCGAGGCCAACGGCCTGCGGATGGCGACGTCAGATGGTACGCCGGGCGGGGCGGCGGTACCGGAGTCTTATCGGACGACGCAGCGGATTGAAGAGAATAAGAGTTACCAATCCCTGCATCCTAGCGGCCCCGACAATGACCGCTGGTATTGGGCGTTCGTGATAGCGGTTAAACCGACTGTATTTACAGCCACCTTCACGCTGGACAATCCCGCTTTGCTCTCAACCGATGTGACTGTCAATGGACTTCTCAGAGGATATGCTGCTCTTCCGGAACATCATACACAGGTCTATCTCAATGGCACCTTGATTGACGATGCAAAGTGGCCTTCTCAAGCTACCCACTATTTTACTTCCACTGTGCCTCAGTCTTGCTTAGTCAATGGGACGAATACCATCACCGTCAGCACTCCGTTAGATGGTGGAATTACACACGATTTCTTCTTTGTCAATTACTTTGATATCACTTATGATAAACAATACTCAGCTGTAAATGATACATTCTTTTTCGATGGCGATGAGCCGGGTAGTTGGGAATATCACGTAGATGCATTTACTGCAGCCAGCATCGATGTGTTTGATGTAAGTCAGCCGACAACACCTGTGCTTATTCTGGGAGCCGATGCTGTGCCTATAGGAAGTACGTACCAGCTCGTCTTCAGGCAAACGATTCCTACCGAACAACATTACATCGCGCTGACTTCTGATCGACGTCGCAACCCGAAAGCGGTTATGTTGGATACCCCCTCTGATCTTCTCACCACGACGAACGGTGCGGACTACATTATGATTTCGCACCCCGCCTTCATCAAGGCAATCCAGCCACTTGCAGATTACCACACGGCACAAGGTTTACGGACCAAAATCGTAGATGTGACGGATATTTATGACACCTTTAGCTACGGCATCTTCGATCCTGAAGCGATTCTTAACTTTCTAAGGTATGCCTACGCCTCATGGACACGACCTGCCCCTAAATATGTGCTGCTCGTCGGTGATGGAAACTACGATTTCAAAAACTATCTTGGGCGCGGTGAAACGGTGTATATCCCTCCCTACCTGGCTGACATTGATCCTTGGCTTGGCGAGACTGCAGCAGATAACCGTTATGTGGCGGTGAGTGGGAATGACATCCTACCAGACATGCATCTGGGCCGCTTCCCGGTGAAAACCACCACCGAGACTACAGCGATGGTCAACAAGGCGCTCGATTATATGCAGAATCCGCCTGCTGTTGAATGGAACCGGGATCTCCTCTTCTTGACGGACAACTCGGATGCCGCTGGTGATTTCTACGCTTACTCTGATGCCATCGCCGATTATTTTGTGCCCACACTTTACAACGTGGAGAAGGTATACTATCTTCGGACACACACTGACCTTAACTCAACGCGCGCCGCAATCATCAATGCTATCAACGAAGGTCGACTGATGGTTAACTACGTCGGACATGGGTCGGTGCTGTTTTGGGCCAGTGAACGGTTGTTGCATGTCAATGATATCGCTGCTATGAACAACACAGGCAGATTGGCGTTTTTTGTGCCGATGACATGTATGGAAGGTTACTTCATCCACCCGAGCGGATCCACAAATATGTCTGCCATCGCCGAAATGCTCGTCCGCGCGCCCGACAAAGCGGCCATCGCCAGTTGGTCACCCACGGGCTTGGGACTGGTCAGCGGCCACGATGTCATGAACAAGGCGTTATACCAGGCCATCTTCTACGATCACATCATCGAACTTGGTCCGGCGACGACGTTGGGCAAGCTGGCGATCGCTGGTCAGGGACACGATGAACTCATCGATACCTACATCCTCTTTGGCGATCCGGCGTTGGAACTCGCCGTGCTGAAGGCCGATCTGAGCATCACCAAGACGGGACAGACGACACCGTCAAACGCGCTCTTCCCGGAGGCGATCACCTACACGCTGGCCTACACCAACGCCGGCCCGAGTACGGCCTACAACGTCGTCATCACTGATGTGCTCCCAGCGGGCCTGGAAAATCCGGTGGTCATCTCATCCGGGATGACCATCACACAACGCGCGGGGACGTTCTACGTGTGGGACGTCGCCGACTTGCCTGTGGGAACCGGCGGCGTCATCACGATCACAGCGGCCGTCTCATCAACGTTCCAGGGCATGCTCGATAACCGCGCCGAGATCGCCTCCGATGTACTCGATCGTTACAAAGACAACAACACGGCGCTGGTACAAACCCCCGTGGGCGTTGGTCCGATCGTGACGATCACAAAATACGGCAATAATGTCAGACTCACCTGGGATGCCGTCATCGGGGCAACACGATATCGGGTGTACCGCAGCACAGAAGCGCACTTTATTCCCTCACCGGGAAACGTTGTTAGCACAATGACTGCGTCAAACTACACCGATACCGGCAGGATCGGCGATCCCAACGTGAACTATTTCTATGTCGTTACGGCATTGGCTGCGCAAGAGCGGGAATCACTGCCTTCCAACGCCGTCGGTGAGTTCGATTTTGCGCTGCTACCCGGCGACTCCGGCAGCACGCGCTACAACGTGATCGCGTTGCCGCTCGATGTGATCGCCCAGCTTCCCAATGCGGCGGCGCTGGCAGGCTACATCGGCGACGGTGTGCAGCAGGTACTGCATTGGGATCCCGTCGCGCAGTCCTACGAGGCATGGTTGCCGCCATACAGTGTGGGAACCAACTTCCCCTTGCGTGTTGGTCACGTTTACTGGATACAGGTGAACAACAGTGCGCCTGCCGTCTTGAGCTTTGTGGGAGGCGTGCCGCCACAAAACACCGTGCGATTCGATCTCGTCGGCAACGATCAGGCCTGTCTGTTCAACGAGCTATCGCTGCCACTCGACCAAACGGGCATCACATCAGCCACTGCGTTGGCAGAAGCGCTAGGGACGGCGTCCGTCGAACAGGTCCTGCACTGGCGCGCCGACGTCCATGCCTTCGAGTTCTGGCTGCCGGAAATTGACTTCGGCGTCGATTTCGCGACGCGCGTGGGGTATCCCTACCACGTCTGCCTCACAGCAAGCGCGCCGGTCGTGTGGCCGTAAAGGAAGCAGAGGGCAGAAGAGATGAAGAACACGCATTGTACTGAAGGCCGCTTCTACCGGAGAAAAATGATGAAACGCCTACTGTTGTCGATGTTGGTTGTTGGTCTAGGGCTGCTGTTTGCCGAAGGCGTCTTGACCGACGAAGGCGGTGCTGCCGGGCCGGACGCCTTTGTCCGCATCACCCAGCCGGAGGTGAACTTTGACGCAGGCTATCTCTCCGTGGCGGCGAGCACCAATGCCTGCAACCCTACGGATGTCGCCTACGTCCAGTGGGACCTCAGCGATATTCCGACAACGGCATACGTCCACACCGCCACGTTGACGCTCACGGCGAACTATGCCACCGGTACAAATGGCGTCCTCCTCGGGCTGTACGAAACCGATAGCGGCTGGCAAGAGGAGACGTTGACATGGGCTATGTCGCCGACCCCAGGCGCGTTGCTCGAGACGCGTCCCGCTCCAACCGCAGACGGGCAGACAGTGACGTTCGACAGCGCCGCATTGCGGGACTATCTGAACGGCAAAATCCGCAGCGGAGCAGGTGAGGTCAGCTTTGCCCTGCGCTTTACCGAGGGATGTCGCCTGTTCGCGTTGGCGCGTTTCGACGACCGGGAAAGCGCGCTTGCTGCTCCCGCCATGCGCCTGGAATACGAAATCTATGTACCTGATCTGGCGATTGACAAGAGCGGGCCGGCCACAGCTTCTCCTGGTGACGTGATCGAGTATACACTGGTCTACACCAATGCAGGCAATGCGGTCGCACCCTACGTCACCATCAGCGATGCGCTGCCGCCACAGACGACTGTATACAACCACAGTGGTACGGTCACATTGCCGCTTCCAGACCAAACACTCAGGTGGGAAGTGTTCAATCTCGCGCCCGGCGAAGGCGGCGTGATTACGTTCACCGCCCTGATCAGTCCCACGTTCAGCGGTTTGTTGACGAACACCGCGACCATTGCGACCACCGCGGTCGAGAGCAACACCACAAACAACGTCAGCCCGCCTATTGTGACCGAGGTGCGCGCGCCTGATCTGACCCTCCACAAGGACGGGCCGGCCAGGGCCTATCCCGGCGAGGTGATCACGTACACGCTGGTCTACAGCAACACTGGCAACGCCCCCGCGCCCTACGTCACCGTCACCGACGTGCTGCCGCCGGAATTGACCGCGTTGGATCACACCGGCACGATCATGCTGCCATTGTCTGGCCAGACGCTCACGTGGGAAGTGTTCAACCTGGCGCCGGGCGAAGGCGGTTTGCTCACCATCACGGCCATTATCAGCCCCACATTCACCGGCCTGTTGACGAACACTGCGACGATTTCGACAACGCTCTTCGACAGCAACACAAGCAACAACACCAGCTGGTCCATCGTCACCGAAGTGCGCGCGCCCGACCTGACAATCCACAAGGCCGGACCAGCGACAGCCTATCCGGGCAACGTGATCACGTACACGCTAACCTACGCGAATATCGGCGACGCGCTTGCGCCATACGTTACCATCACCGATCTCTTGCCGTCGAACGCGCAACTTTACGATCACTCAGGTACAGTGGTCTTGCCAGCGCCAGACCGCACGTTGACGTGGGAAGTGTTCAACCTCGCGCCAGGTGCAAGCAGCACACTCACCGTTTCCGTCGTCATCGAACCGACCTACACCGGCTGGCTAACCAACACCGTGACGATTGCTGCAACGGTGCCGGAGACGGTGACAATCAACAACACAAGCGTAGCGCGGACTTTGGTTAAGCCGCATATCATCTACCTGCCGATCGTGATGCGCGCCGCACCATAGAACCCGATCACCTCTGTGAAGGTGGTGCGTCTCAAGACCGCCACCTTCACATTTCCCCAGCTACCCCGTACTCCCTACTTCTTACTTCTTACTCCCTGCCCCCCTTCCACCAAATCCCCGTACACTCCGGCAGAATCGCCGGTTCGCGGCTGATGAGTTTTCCCGGCATATCCGGCCCGAAGAAGAACGCCGTCAATGCGCGGGCCTCCTCCTCTGAGGCAAACCGGTAATCGGTGCGTATCCATGTGGACGAAAACCCTTGCGCTTCCAGATAGGCGAAGTAGGGTTTCATATTTTCCGGTGGGGTTGGTGTCTCGTAGCCGGTACCTTGCGTCTCGATGATGATGCGCATGCCGCCGGGCCGTACGGCACGCTGCATCTCAGCCAGAGCCTTGCCGAGTTCCGTCTGCCAATCCTGCTCCCAAACCACGGTGTAGCAGATGCTCCACCCAGAAATAACGAGGTCTGCACTGAGGCTCTTTACCGGCAGCGCGCGGTGATCGGCGACGGCGACGCACCAATTGTGCGCGCCCTCAGCCATAAGTTGCGACCGCGCCACCGCCAGCATCCCCGCCGATATGTCGAAGGCGTGCACCGACCGGGCGAACGGCGCGAGCAGCCGCGCCAGCCGTCCCGTGCCCACACCCATGTCGATCACGTCCAGGCCTTCCAACGGCGTGATCTCCTGCAAGGCCGCGAGGAGATTGCCCGTGTAATCCTCCCGCGCGATCAGTCGCTCGTATTCCTCCGCGTGATGCGCGTAGATGTCGGCATAGTGATCAGTCATCATTCGCCCCTTTATTTGTTTGCCAATCTGTGTGATGCTATAATGTCGCCTAACGACCACTCGCCTAACGACTACTCGACTTTCTGGAGGAGACTATGGAATTCGCCGATTGTGTCCGCAATTTGAAGCCGGAAGGCGCTTATTATATGCTGGCGCGCGCGCAGGCGCTGGAAGCGCAAGGCCGCGACATCATCCACCTGGAGATCGGCCAACCGGACGTCCCCACGTTCGACAATGTCGCGCAGGCAGGCATCCAGGCCATCAAGGACGGCCACACGACGTACAACCCGCCCGCCGGGATTCCCGCCCTGCGCCAGGCCATCGCCGAGGACGCCGGACGGCGGCGCGGCATCGAAGTTCACCCCTCCCAGGTGATCATCGGACCGGGCACCAAGCCGATCCTGTTCTTCCCCGCGCTGGCGCTCGTCCGCCCCGGCGATGAAGTGATGTATCCCGACCCCGGCTTCCCGACCTATACGGCGGTGGTCGACGTGACGGGCAGCGTTCCGGTCCCCGTGCCGCTACGCGAAGAGAACGACTTCGCCTTCGACCTGGACGCCTTCGACCGGCTGGTGAACGACCGCACCCGCCTGGTGATCCTGAACTCGCCGAGTAACCCCACGGGCGGTGTGCTCTCCTGGAAGGTGCTGGAACACATCGCCGCGGCGGCGCGCCAACACGACTTCTGGGTGCTCTCTGACGAAATCTACGCCCGGCTGGTGTTCGACGGCCTGACTGCGCCGAGCATCGCTGCGCTGCCGGGGATGCGCGAGCGCACGATCATCTGTGACGGCTTCTCCAAAACGTATGCGATGACCGGCTGGCGTCTGGGATTCGGCATCATGCCGGAGGCGCTGGTCGAGCAGATGAACCTGCTGCTGACCCACTCCGTTGGCTGCACGGCGACATTCACGCAGTACGCGGGTATCGAAGCGCTGAGCGGCCCGCAAGAACCAGTGGAGGCGGTGGTGGCGGAGTACCAGCGCCGCCGAGATGTCCTCGTCGCCGCGCTGAACGCCATCCCCGGCGTGCGGTGTCGCATGCCGCGCGGCGCGTTCTACACGTTCCCCAACATCACAGCGTTTGGCCATTCCGCGGATTGGCTCGCCGGCTATCTGCTCGATGAGGCCGGCGTCGCCGTGCTGCCGGGCACAGCCTTTGGACCGGGCGGCGAGGGGTATCTGCGGCTGTGCTTCGCCAACTCGATGGAGAATATCCAGGTCGGGGTGGCGCGCATGGCCGATGCCCTGGCCCGGTTCCGATAACCTATCCCACAAAAAGGTGCGGCGACCCGGTGGATGGAGACACTGGCGGATGCCCCTCACCCACGCGAAGTACGTCGCACCTCACAAGAGCAGCTTACGGTTCGGGCGGCGGTGACTCCGGCGTGGGCATCGGCGTCGGCGTTGGACGCCAGCCTGTAGTGCCCGTCCCATCGCACGGATTGTAATCCCACCCCAACGTCACCCGGAAATCGACCGGACTACCTTCTGTCGGCTCGGCAGCCACATCCTGCTGCTGGCGCTTGTAGAGCGTCATCAGGCGGGCAATCGGCGAGCCTTTGCTCGTCGTTGTGTAGTCGGTGATGAGGGTACGGCGTGTCCCATCGGTTTGATGGATCGCCGGGACCTCGTAGCCTTCCAGCCGCAAACGGTAAGCCGCCACCTCTCCCCATCCACTGTTGCCGCTACCGTTCCACACTTCCACGCGATAGGAACGCTGAGCGGCGCGGCTCGTCACAGGCGGCTGCGCCGCCTCCTGCATAAACTTGTAGAGTTCTTCGTAGTGTGGGGCCAGCACTGCGCCACGCAGCGGCACCGACATGGAGGTCAACAAATTAGCTCCACGGATGAAACGACTCTTGATATCGCGCATATCCAACCGCACCGCAAGAGGCGCGAGGGCCAGCATGTCGGTTAGTCCCATATCCGTCTCCACGGATTCCTGGTACACACCCCACAGTTCAGGGATGCGCGCGAACATATTCTGGTTGAGCGCGCTTTCCAGAATAGCCCGTATCACCTGTTGCTGGCGGCGATGCCGGTCGAAGTCGGAGGTGTTCCAGCGCGAGCGCACGTACCACAGGGCATATTTGCCATCCAGGTGATGCACACCCGGCTCCAGATCGATATCCGTCTGACCGGTGGGCGATTCGTCATCGGGGTACGTGTCGTGGAAACCACATTCGACGACAACGTCCACGCCGCCGACCGCATCGACGATGCTGCGGTAGCTGTTGAAATCCACCATCGCGTAATAGTGGATCGGCAGGCCGAAGTTGTATTCCACTGTCGCCTTGACCAGCGCCGGCCCGCCGCCCGGATAGCCGGTCGTTCTTGCCCGCAGATAGGCGGTGTTGATTTTGTCCAGCCCCCACGTGGGAATCCAGGCGTAATAGTCCCGTGGAATTGAAATCAAGCTGACGGAGGGGACATCAGGAAAAATCGAGGCGATCATCATCACGTCGGTACGGGCCACCGACTCGCCGGGCCGGCGGTCGTTGCCGAGCAGCAGGATGTTGATCGTGCCCTTCGGCTGTGCAATCAGCGGCATTGGCGTGGGCTGCTCCAAAGGCGATGTGACCACGGTTGACGTGGTGAACATCGGCGTCGCGGCAATCGGCAGCACAATGGGTGGCGGCGTCGCGGTGGGAGAGGGCGTCATGGTTGGCAGCGGGGTCTTCGTGGGCCGGGGTGTCGGCGTCCACGTTGGCGGCGGCGCAGGCGCGGTGGCGGTAGGCGGCACAGATGTCGGTGTCGGCGTTTCGGTAGATGCCGGGGACATTGCCGAGGAGCCGGAGGCGGTCGGGGTGACAACCACCGTCACTTCGCGGGTGGGGATATGGTTATGGCCCAGCGCCTGCGCGCCGATGATGACAAAGGCAACCAGGGCGATGAAAATCAGCCATTCGAACAGTCTTAACCAGCGTTTCATAGGATCAGCAAACCTTGTATGCGTGACATCGAGTGAATCAGCCCAAGATCATACCACGCTTGACGGGAAAGGCAATCGAATATAGGATGAAGCCATGGCTAAAGGAAAAGTGGGGTTAGGACGGCGGGGGGAGGCGCTCGCTGCCGAGGCGTTGCAGCGGCGCGGATTCACCATCGTCGCGCAGAACTGGCATTGCCCGGAAGGCGAAGCGGACTTGATCGCGCAGCGCGCCGGCGAGTGGTACTTCGTCGAAGTGCGCACGCGGCGGGGAACAGGCCGGGGCGACGGCGAAGGATACGGCAGCCCGGAGGAATCGCTCACGCCGCGCAAACTCGCGCGCATGGAAGCCGTCGCCCGCCGCTATCTCGGCGAGCAGGGTGAGGACGGGGCGCAGGACACGGCCTGGCATCTCAGCTTCGTCGCGGTGGCGCTGGACAGGGCGGGGCGGCTCGAACGGGTCACGGTGTATCTCGATCCAGAGGGCGATCCGTGGGAAATCTTATAAAACATAAGACGCTATCCGAAAAATCGCGCCAAGCCCCATCCCGAAGCGATTTTCCTTTCTGAGACGGAGAACTTCAAAGCTGGCGCAGTCGGAGACCGACCAGAGCGTGTTGGGACCAGTCTCTGAGTGTGTCCCCCAACTTAAATGAAACACACCCATAGCAATTTTCGGAGAGGCGGCGGGGATGCGCGAGCGCCCAGTGCTCACGCATCCCCTTTCACGCAGAACCTCAATCAGACCAACGTTTTACCAGACACGTTTAAGGCTTGAACAATCGTTCTGGAATAACACTGTTTTCAGTTCTGTTCGGCGCCGGGCCCCGCATCTCGGATTCATTCCCGGTCATAACCAGTGGGATACGCTGTGTCGTTGCCGCGCTGGTCTGGAAGGCAACATCGTCAATAAACAAGTTACTGTTGTTAGAACCATCCGTCTCGGAACGAATTTGAAGCCATACAGTTTGTCCGGCATAGGCGTTCAAGTTCACGACGTGTCGTACCCAGCCGTTTGTGTTTCTAGCAGTGCAGAGATCATAAATGTCGACCACGGTTGTGCCATTGATAATCACCCCACCGAAGTCATAGCCACAGACATCCTGCGATGCAATCCAGTGATAATAGGACAGGTAGGGAGCGCAGGCCGGCACGGTGATTCGTTGCTGGATGTAGGATATTTCGTCGTTCTCACCACCGAGCCAAACTGCCCAACTGCCGCTGTGCGGCGCAACAGCGCCGGGGAAGCCAGAGTTGATAATCAAATCCCAGCCGTGTCTCGAATATTGAGTCCAAACGGCGGCGCCGCTTTCAAAATTGCCATTGGGTATAGTTGTATTGCAACCGTAGTTGCGCAACACTAGCGGCAGATAGATATACTGTGTTTCAGCAAACGTGATCGTAAAGTTGTCGGTGTCCGTCAGCCCGCCGGTATCCGTCACCCTGACGACGACCGGGAAGTCGCCCGTGAAACTGCCCGTTGGGTTGATGTCGATGTAGCGGTTGCTGCGGATGCTCACACCGACGGTGGGCGGCGGCGAATTGGTGATCGTAAAGGTCAACGCACTGGAGGCGTCCTGAGCATCGGAAGCGTAAGCCCACAGGTCGATAGCGCTGTTTTTGCTCTCGCCAGGGCGAAGGGTCTGGTTCGGCAGGCCGGACAGCGTCGGCGCGGTATTGGGCGTGTCGAAAATGCCGGAGACGACCAGCGCATACGGCTGCGGCCCACGTGGAACGTTGTACCCCTTCACGGTGACGGTGTACAGACCGGTCGCGGGGCTGGGGACGTCGATGCCGACGAGGTTATTGACGCGATCTTGCTGCGTGGTAGCCGCGGCGCTGCTGACCACCGCGTTGAACATATAGTCTTCGGTCGTTACTTTGCTCCAGGAACTGCCGCCATAATCCCAACTGCGGCTATCGGGCGCGGTATTGTCATAGAACCAGACCAGTTTATCGTTCGGCAAACCAATCGCCAGGAAGAAATCCCCACTGGCAATCGTCACATTGGCAGACGAGAAATCGATGACGTGCCAACCTGCGCTGCGGATCGTACTGGAACCGGTTGCCAGAACAGAGGTTGGACCGGAGGTGTTGTTACCACTATACACGTACCAGGTAAAGGTCTGTGGATAACTGGTGGGGCTGTTTGCGGCCAACAGGAAGATGCCCGTTTGTAACGTTGCCGGATACTGGGTCGGTGTGAAGCGCACGGCGACTTGCTTACCGGCGCTCCAGATGTAGCTATCACTTTCAAAGCCGCTATCGTATGCCAGATACTGGCTCTTGCCGCGCTGGTTGGCGTTGTTCGGATAGTAAGTCGCCCCACCGGGGCCGGTGATGGTCAGATCCAGATCGTTCACCAGCCCCCCGGCAGCGACGGGCGAACCGGGGTAGTCGGTCCACGCCAACGTCACGCGGAACGGTTCAGCCGAACTGGTAACCTGGTAGTTGTAGAAGTTGCTTCCGCCGGTACTCAGGCCGGGCGTTTGGTCTTGATAGCGCATCACGCGCGGCGTGGCGGGGAAGAT
>JAKJAB010000450.1 GCA_022707725.1 Chloroflexota bacterium
GTCTTCCAGTTCCGGCGGCAGGTCCGGCTTGCCGCGCAGCATCGAGTAAAGGCGCTGCACAGTGGTGATGCAGACCTTGCTCAATATCCGGCAGTCCCTCGCAATATCGGTGGCCTGTCGGGCTTCTTCTTCAGGCGTGAGTATGGGCATGTGAACACCTTCTTTTCGTTGAGCTAAGTATAGGAGAAATACCAAAACGCGCAACAAAAAACGCGCCTATTCATGCCGTCTCTGCCATCTGGCATTGACTTTCACCCTCAATCCCGTATAATGCCACCATCATCTCATCAGACTATCCGGCAAAAAAAACGATCGGACTAAAGACTATGCGCATTCTCATCACCGGAGCGACCGGATTCGTCGGTAGCCATTTGCGGCAGTACTTTCTCGCACAGACCGACTGGGACATCGTTGGCACGTGCTATCCCGAATCGCCGCCTGCGCCGCTGAACGCCCAACGCGAGGCGCTGCACTATCTGGACTTGCGCGACGCCGAAGCCACGCACGCGCTGCTGGCCCAGGTCCCGCCGGATTACGTCATCCACCTGGCGGCGCAGTCGCACGTCCCCACGTCTTATCAAGACCCGTGGGGCACGCTGGAGAACAATATCCGCGGGCAACTCAATCTGCTGGAAGGATTCAAAACGCTCAATATCGCGCCACGCACGCTCGTTATCGGCTCCGGCGAGGAATACGGGCGGGCCGGCGCCGACGAACTCCCGCTGACCGAAGACCACCCGTTACGCCCGGAGAACCCCTACAGCGTGAGTAAGGTGGCGCAGGATGTGATGGGCTACCAGTACTTCATCAGTTTTGGACTACCCATCATCCGCATCCGGCCCTTCAACCACGTGGGGCCGGGACAGTCGGCGCGCTTCGTGCTGCCGGCCTTCGCCAGCCAGGTCGCCGGGATCGAGGCGGGCAAACAGGAACCGGTGATGCGCGTGGGCAACCTCACGCCCGCCCGCGATTTCACCGACGTGCGCGATGTCGCGCGAGCTTATCACCTGGTATCGATGCGCGGGAAGCCAGGGGAAGTCTACAACATCGCTTCCGGGACGCCACGCACCATTCGCTCCCTCGTCGACCAACTCATCGCCCTGGCGACCGTCCCCATCCGCGTGGAGATCGACCCGGAGCGCTACCGCCCCGCTGACGTCCCCGTCTTCTACGGCAGCGCGGTCAAGCTGCTACAGGATACCGGCTGGGAACCAGAAATCCCCTTTGAGCAAACAATCCAGGATGTCCTGGATGAATGGCGGCAAATCACAATAGGAGGGTAAGGCTATGACAGAGTCAGTAGAGAACAGCGAATTGAGCAAGACGGCGTCAGCGAAGGTCGGCGTTTACCGGCATTGGATGGTCACATTGCGCGACATCCAGTGGGAGATCGAGGAGCTCGAGTATGACCTCGAATATCAACGCTACGAAATGGACGTCACCCAGCGCCTGCACGATGCCACCACAGACGACAAGGAACGCAAGCACTGGCAAAAGCAAATCGTCAGGATCAACAAAGCGATGAGAAACACGGAAGCCGAACTGCAGAAAGCGCAGAGACAGGCCGGCTACTGTGAGGCCATAAGCGTCATCATCCGCGGCGATTTGGAAGCGGAGGGCATCGATCCCGACGCCTGCGATCTGGACGAGTACTTCTTCACCGACGAGTTCGACGACGAATTTGACGACGACATCCCCTTCTAACGACTTTCAACCTTCAACGTTCAATTTTCGTAACTATTCAGGTGGGGCGCACTTTTACGCCTGCAATGACAGTAGGAAGCGCAAAAAATTGCCGTTTTGGGTTCAGCTAAGTGCGTCCCATCTCAAGGCTGAATAGTTACCAATTTTCAACTAGACAAAGGAGGTTCGATTCTATGGCTAAACGCCGAGCGTTAATCACCGGCATCACAGGTCAGGATGGCTCATATCTGGCCGAGTTTCTGCTGGAAAAGGGCTATGACGTGATCGGATTGGTGCGCCGCACCAGCACCGTGACCTTCACGCGCATCCATCATATTCAGGACAAGCTCATCCTGGTCTCCGGCGACCTGCTCGATCAGGGATCGCTCATCGCCACTCTGCGCGACCATCGCCCGCACGAGATCTACAACCTGGCGGCCCAGTCGTTCGTCCCGGCGTCGTGGCAGCAGCCGGTGTTCACCGGCGAGGTCACGGCGTTGGGTGTCACCCGCGTGCTGGAGGCCATCCGCACCGTCGATCCCAACATCCGCTTCTACCAGGCCAGCAGCAGCGAGATGTTCGGCAAAGTACGCGAAGTCCCGCAGCGCGAAACCACGCCCTTCTATCCGCGCTCGCCCTACGGCGTGGCGAAAGTGTACGGGCACTGGGTCACGGTGAACTACCGCGAATCCTACGACCTGTTCGCGTGTTCGGGCATCCTGTTCAACCACGAAAGTCCGCGTAGAGGCCTGGAATTCGTCACCCGCAAGGTCACGTACCAGATCGCCAAGATCAAGTTGGGGATGGCGGACAAGCTCGCGTTGGGCAATCTGGACTCCAAGCGCGATTGGGGCTTCGCCGGCGACTACGTCCGCGCGATGTGGTTGATGCTGCAGCAGGACGATCCGGATGACTATGTCGTCGGGACCGGCGAGACGCATGCCGTGCAGGAACTCTGCGAGGTGGCCTTCGCGCACGTCGGGCTGAACTGGCGCGATTACGTCGTGCAGGACCCGCGCTTTATGCGGCCCGCCGAGGTTGATCTGCTGGTCTCCGATCCGAGCAAGGCCAAAGCAAAGTTAGGCTGGGAGCCAAACGTTACCTTCAAAAGTCTCATTGAGATGATGGTAGACGCCGACCTCGAACTGCTAAAGACCGAAAAGGAGGTAGGAAATCACGATGCATGACATCAAATTCGGCACCGACGGGTGGCGCGGGCGCATCGCCGAGGATTACACCTTCGATAACGTGCGTCGCGCCACGCAGGGGTATGCCACCTATCTGAAGAACCACAATTTAGCGGACAAAGGCATCGTCATCGGCTACGACCAGCGCTTCTCCAGCGACC
>JAKJAB010000451.1 GCA_022707725.1 Chloroflexota bacterium
GCGATGTTGTCGGCGACGCGGGTAACCAGTTCCAGCTTGCTCTTTTTGAAGGACTGTTTCTCGGAGACCAGGTACAGCACTCCGATAGGGCGTGTATCACGCAGCAGCGGCAGGACCAGGTAGTGCTCCTCGATGATTGGCTCACGCATGGCAATGCAGCGCGTGGCCAACAGGTTGTTTGGGTTGACGGTGCTGGTCTTGGTGAGCCAGCGGACGCCCTCTTCCGCAATTAGCCCGATCACGCCAGCCTCTGCGCCGGAAGCGGAGACGGCCCACGCGATGCTGCGTTCCATCACCCGGTTAAAGTGCAGGCTGGTGTTAAGGTCGCGAATCGTCTCTTGCAAGATGGTCAACTCGCGCATACGTTCTGCCAGGGCCTGATCGGTTTTTTGATGTTCCTGCGCGTTGTAAAGGGCGGCGGCCGCGTTGTTGGCGAATGTGCTCAGACTGACCATGTCTTCCGCTGTGAACACGTTGCTGCGCGCGCGGTTATCGAGGTAGATTGCGCCGAGCGCCTCATCTTTGTAGATCAGAGGGACGCACAGCGTCGCGCGCAGCCCATACGCGATGACGCTCTCGCTGCTGTCGAAGCGTGGATCGAGCTGCGCGTTTGTGCTGAGGATGGGGCTTTTTCGCTCGAGCGCTTGACGTACGATGCTGTGACTGAACTTGATGTCGGCATCGGTAAATAGCATATACGAGGCACTTTGTGTCATCTCGACCTGGGGATCACCGTTGATATCGAGGAGGAGCAACATGCCCCGTTCGGCGGTGGTGATCTGGATGAACGCGTCCAGCACGGCCTGCACGGTTTGCCGCCAGTCCAGCGAGGCGTTGATGGAGCGTGAAATATCGTAAAGCATGCTGAGACGGGCGCTTTTCTCCAGGGTCATATCCGTCTGGATTTGCCGGAGCAGCGTTTCCCAGGTTTGCATGTGCCCGTCGAGCACCCCCAGCGACGTGCCATTGTGGAGCGTCTGACGTTGTTGGCGAATCTCCGTCTGAAGCTGCGTCAACATCTCTTTGACTTGAACTGGGCTGATGCTCACACTCTCCATTCTGTACCTCCGGCGATGGCGTTCACATCGACGTTCTCTGCGCTGGACCAATCCCAGAGCCAACACGCCAGTCCGCCCCAGGGTTGCAACGGTTCGAACATCGCGCGCGGGTCGCGTGCGTCGTCGTGTTTCGCTTTGTCGAAGGGGCGCATACGGCGTTGCATACAGGCAGTTGCCGGGATGTAGTCGTAGCGGCCCAAATTGAGCATGACCAGTCCCAGCGCCTTGACGTCGAGGTCCAGAAGTTTGGCTACCTCCGCTGCCAGTGCGTGGGTCTGCCGCTCGCCGTTGGATAATGTCTCCATGCGCTCTCCCCCGGCGCAGAACTGTTCGGCAGCCTGGATCAGTTTTTTGGCGATTCCGGGGACAAACACTTCACGCAAGACATCGTCTCCCCAAAGGAGTTGCAGGGGGGTGGGGAAGGCGTGGCGTGTGGGATTGCTGGGTAGCGGATCGCCGAACCGGTCCACGAGCCATGAGATGCGCTGTCCTTGCTGTGTTTTCTCTTCATACGTTAGGATGATCGCCTTGACCACATCCTCGAAAAACGTTGTGCCGCGCAAGATATACGCCCCGTGATGTAGTATCTTTTCCAGACCTGGCGTGCGGCTGGCCATATCCATGAAGGGCTGTAAATTCTCGCTCAGCCGCAGCATACGGCGGGTTTTTTGGCTGATTTCTTCGGTGTCTTTCCCGGTCAAGCGCTCGTCCGTGTGCAGGATCAGACCGGCCGGTGTTTGCGAGAGGATCAGATAAACGGTATTCCCTGATTCCAGGCGTTCGACACGGTGCAGATGCTCTTTGGTGCGGTTGACACTAAAGGGCGGCTGCAGTAGTTTGAATTGCTCGCAGTTGAGCGAACGCCGGATAATCTGTGGCAGCGAAAAATTCTCAGGTACCGTCAACGTCCAGTGCATGTTTCCCCCTATTCGATGTTAGCATACCACAAGAGCGCGCGGGAGGGGGTTTCAAGCAGGTTACGGTTTAGTTAAAACCATTGATCGTCCCAGAAACAAAACCGGGCGGGATTTTCGTCCCGCCCGGCGTGTTTAGAGTCACCGCAGAAAAGTCAGTTCACTTCAGCCCGGCGACTTCGAGGCCGCCTTCCAACACAGGCTGTACGAGTGCCGGATCGGTGACTTCGCAGTAGACGCGCACAATCGGCTCGGTGCCGGAGAAGCGGATGAGCAGCCAGCCGTAGTCGCCCAGCTCGTACTTGTATCCGTCGAGCGTGACGATGCCGGTGACGGGCACGCCGCCGATGGTTTCCGGTGTGGCGGCGTCGATCCGCGCCATCGCTGCCGGGCGCTTCTCGGCAGGGAAGCGGGTGTCGATGCGGTCGTAGTAGTAAGTCTGTCCCAGCTTCTTGAAGAGCGTTTGCAGTAATTGCGCTGGCGTCTGACCGGTCTTGAGCATAAAGTCGAGGAAGTAGAGGTTGCCCAGGATGCCGTCGCGCTCGGGGACGTTACCGCGGAAGGCGTACCCGCCGCTTTCCTCGCCGCCGATGAGGGCGTTCGTTTCCAGGACTTTGGGCGCGACGTACTTGAAGCCCACGCCGGTTTCGTACACATCCACGCCGTACATCTTGCCCAGGCGATTCAACATCGACGTGGTGGAGATCGTCTTGACAATCGCGCCGCGCAAGCCACGCACTTCCAGCAGATAGTAAGCCAGCAGCGCGTAGACCTGGAGTTGGTTGATGTAGACGCCGTTTTCGTCGCCGATGCCCATGCGGTCGGCGTCGCCGTCCATGATGAGGAGTACATCAGCGCCTAATTCCACGGTGCGCTGCAGGGCCACATCGATGTTGGGGCGGATCGGCTCCGGGCGCTGCATCTCCGGGAAGATGGGATTGCGCTCGGCGTGGATTTCCCAGACGGTGTTGGTGCCTCCCGCCATCAGCCGGGGGAACCAGCCCGCGCCGTTGCCCCACATCGGCTCCACCAGGATTTTGAACCCGGCATTGCGCAGTT
>JAKJAB010000452.1:0-350 GCA_022707725.1 Chloroflexota bacterium
GGATCATCCCGGTAGATGCGCCAGGGGAAGTGCAGAAAGATGCGTTTCTCCCGTCGTGTGGCGACGGGGCGGACGGCGATGGCGGCAGTGGTGGTCATAGCTCTGTTGGCATCTACTTTCAGTGCGTGTTCCAGCACTTTTATCGTAGATGATAGCAGCATATGCAGATTTGCACAAACGGTATTTACTTTTATTAGATTTATTATATAATAATAGTGAATATATGAACTATACCCACTGATAATGTCTGCCTCACAGAGGCGAATGAACTACTGCCGCTATCTGCTAACGCCGGAGTTTTGGCCGACACCTGGACGGTTTCGCTTTCGATTGCTTCATGCGAGAATTTG
>JAKJAB010000452.1:360-3020 GCA_022707725.1 Chloroflexota bacterium
AAGCGTGCTCGCGCCACAACTGCCAGCCTTTCCGCAAGATATGGCTCCGCCGCTCGATCGCAGCGTGAGTACGACATCTACGAAGCCACGCGCTTTCTTTATACCGGCAACAACCCCATCCAGACGGGCGTCACATCTGACGTCATCAATCCACGCTGTGTCGCGATGCTGCGCGGCAATGTGATCACCAGCGACCGTCAGCCGTTGCCTGGCGTCAGCATCTCTATCAAAGATCGTCCCGAGTATGGACAGACGTTGAGCCGCGCCGATGGTTTGTTCGATTTTGTGCTTAATGGCGGTGAGACTGTCATCGTTGAGTTCCAGAAAACGGGCTATTTGCCCATCCAACGCCGCGTCGATACGCACCGGCGACAATTCGAAGTCGTCGAACCGGTAGCGCTGATTGCGCCGGACACGCAGACCACCGCCATCGACCCCGCCTCAACTGTGGATTTCCAGGTAGCGCGCGGCAGCATTGTGAGTGATACCAGCGGATCACGACAGGCGACGTTGCTCTTTCCCCAGGGAGCACTCACGTCACTGGTATCCGCTCAAGGTGTGTTGCACGCGGCGGCCCAACTGACCGTCCGCGCCACCGAATACACGGTCGGTGCAGCGGGCGCGGCGGCGATGCCGGGGGATTTGCCACCCAATTCGGGCTACACCTACGCGGTGGATTTCAGTATCGACGAGGCCGGCCAAAGCAACGTCACATTCAACAGCCCCGTCATCAACTATACCGAGAACCTGATCACCGCTCCGGTAGGCAGCGCGGTTCCGGCCGCTTACTACGATCGCGACAAGGGCGAGTGGATCCCCTCGAAAAACGGCCTGGTCATCTTCACCTACAATCCTGTTGACCTTCCGCTGAGCTATATCCCACCGGCAGTCACTGGCGGCGGCAACGCCCAATGGTCCTATGACGCCGATCACAATCTCACTACCTTCACCCGGCCGGACGGCGGCGCAATTGACCTGACCTACACCGACAACGGTTTTCGCCTTAACGGCGTGACGCTGTCGCGTGGCGCGCGTGGTCTGACCTATGACACTGCCGGCCGCATCCAATCGTTGAGCGATCCAAGCGGCATTACCCTCACCTACGATTACGACGGCCCGCTGCTGACGCGCCGGACGCAGAGTGGACCGGTCGCCGGCGCGGTCGAGTTCACCTACAATCCCGACTGGCTCGTCGGCTCCATTCTGGTAAACGGTGCGTACTCAGCCACATTGCACTATGACGACGATGATCTGCTGATACAAAGCGGCGATCTGGTCATCAGCCGGAATTCCAACAACGGTCTGGTGACGGGCAGCCAACTGGGCAATGTAAGCGACACGTGGGCGCACAACGTCTACGCCGAAGCGATAAGCTACACGGCTGCTTATAACAGCGCGGCGGTGTACCGCATCGATTTTGAGCACGATGTGCGCGGGCGCATTACCCGCAAGATCGAGACCATCGGCGGCGTGACCAGCATTTTCGACTATACCTACGATCCTGCTGGGCGCCTGAGGCAAGTTCGCAAAGATGGCGTACTGATCGGCGATTACACCTACGATAGTAACGGCAACCGTGTCAGCGCAAACAGTGTGAGCGCGACCTACGACGCGCAAGACCGGCTCACCCAGCTCGACCAGACGAGTTACACCTACACCGCCGCCGGTGAACTGGCTTTCAAAACCACCGGCAGCGCTGTAACGACCTATCAATACGATGCAGCCGGGAACCTGCTCGCGGCGACGCTGTCGGACGGCACGCAGATCACCTACCTGGTGGACGCGCTGAACCGGCGCGTGGGTAAGCGCGTGAACGGCATCCTGGTGCTGGGCCTGCTCTACGAGGGCGGCTTCCGTCCAATTGCCGAATTGGACGGTAGTGGCGCTGTGGTGAGCCGTTTCGTCTATGGCAATCGCTCGAACGTCCCGGAGTATTTGATCAAGGGCGGCCAAACCTACCGCATCATTGCCGACCAACTCGGCAGCCCGCGATTGGTGGTGAACGTCGCCACCGGGCAGATCGCGCAACGCCTGGATTATGATGCCTGGGGCAACGTCCTGCAAGACACCAACTCTGGCCTCCAACCGTTTGGCTTTGCAGGCGGACTGTACGATCGTGACCCGGGACTGGTGCGCTTTGGCCTGCGCGATTATGATCCTATAGCTGGGCGTTGGACGAACAAAGACCCCTCCGGTTTCGCGGGCGGTGATAGCAATCTGTATGCCTATGTGAGCAACGACCCGGTCAACGCGATTGATCCCACCGGCACCGAGGAGGAGAGTGCGCCTGCGCCGTGTAATCCAGACAAACCGATTTGCGTTCGCCCGATCCATACGACACGCTTGATGCCGTCGAGACTGGGATTGACTACATCCCGCAGGTAGTGCCACTCACCCCTATGGAGGCGGTGAAAGAGACGATCCGGCAAGCCAAGCAGAATCTCAAGGATTACCTTGAGTCCATCAACCCGCCGGCCAACAGCAGCGACCAGCGCCTCAGCGACCGGCATTACGCGATGTACGACGCCGAGCGCAACTGAAAAACCGCGGCTGGCTGTTCTTTATCCGAAAACCAGGTTCCTGTCTCTGTTGGCAAGGAACCTGGTTTTTCAAAAGGCGTTTCCTGGTTGTAACTATTCAGCCTTGAGGTGGGGCGCACT
>JAKJAB010000453.1 GCA_022707725.1 Chloroflexota bacterium
ACACATGGGTGGGTCACGTCGACGATCGATGAGGAAACGACGCAAGGCCCGCCGCGCCGTGTTTATGCGCTTACTTCCACCGGGCGTCAGGTGTTGCGCTGCTGCACCGCGCAACTCCAGGCGACGCAGCAGGTGCTCGAATACCTTCTGGCGCTGCACGAGGAACTTACAGCAGAGGGTGGCGCTGCCGCCAATGAACCTACATCTACACATACGGAGGCTATTATGCGAGTTGTCATTCCTGCCAATGGCGCGGCCTTGGACGCGCCCACCAGCCCGATCTTTGGGCGAAGTCAACACTTCATCCTGGTGGACCCCGAAACGCTGGAGTTCGAGGCCCTGCCCAATCCGGCACTCGATGCACCCGGCGGCGCAGGCGTCCAGGCGGCGCAGACTGTCTTGCAGCACGGCGTTGGCGCCGTGATCGCGCCGAGTCTGGGGCCGAACGCCTTCCGCGTGATCCAGGCGGCGGGCATCCCGGCTTACCGCATGGCAGGCGCGACCGTCCGCGAAGTCATCGACGCCTACAACGCCGGAGAATTAGCATTGCTGGAAACCCCCGGCGCCGACCACGTCGGCCTCGGCCCCGGTCGACACCGACGCGGACACTAACTCTCAACTCTCAACTCTCAACTCTCAACTCTCAACTCTTAACTCTTAACTCTTAACTCTTAACTCTTAACTCTTAACTCTTTCAAGGAGACTTCGATGACGAAAATTGCAATTGCCGTGTTGGACGCCAATGGCCTGGAGGCCCAGATCAGCCCGCACTTTGGGCGCTGCCCGTATTTCGCCCTGGTCGAGACCGAGGGACAGGAAGTACATGCAGTCGAAACGGTTGTCAATCCGTACTACCCCAACCACGAACCGGGAGAAATCCCTGCTTTCGTCCATAGCCTGGGCGCGCAAGTGATGCTCGCCGGCGGGATGGGCGGGCGCGCTGTGGCCTTCTTCCAGCAGTACGGCATCGAACCGGCGACCGGTGCGGCGGGAACCGTGCGCGAGTCGTTATCGCGCTACCTGGGCGGCGACTTGCAGGGCGCGGCCCCCTGTGACGAGAGCGTGGAGCACGGACACGGGTAGATTTTGGATTTTCGATTGCCGATTTTAGATTGTCGATTGTGGGATCGATGTAACGAAAGGAGGGCGCAATGGCAGCCGTATGGCTTGACGAAGCGAGGTGCACCGGGTGCGGGGCGTGCGTCGATGCGTGCCCGACCGGCGCACTGACGTTGACGGAAGGCAAAGCCTTTCTAGACGATGCGCTATGCCGGGCTTGCGAAGCCTGCATCCCGGCCTGCCCTACCGGAGCGTTGCAGCCGGTGTTGGAGATCGAGGCTGTTCCCGTAGCGCCGCGTGCGGTGGAATATGCACCGCCGTCTTTTCCAGCAACACCGTTCTTTCCGGCGACGACATCTACCCCCGCTTCTCCACGCGCAAGCTTGTTGGCGACGGTGGTTGCGGCCGGAACACAATTGGCTATCCAGGCTGCGCCAATCGTACTCAATGTGCTGGGACAAATGCTAACGCGCCGGCAACCGTTGGCGACCGGGCGGGGAAGCAGTCCGGTACAGTCCGTGATCTCGGCGATGGCCGGGCGGCAAGCCCGTCATCGCTGGCGCGGGCGATAGGGGTATTCAACGGATTTTTCCTTTCAATCCGTTTCATCCGTTGAATCCGTTGACATTTTCGAGGAGATGAGGAAATGGGACGTGGAGGTAGACAAGGCGGTGGTGGACGTGGCGGCGGTAGCGGACGAGGGCAAGGACAAGGACCTGGACGGATGGGCGGGACAGCGGCTGGACCGGGCGGCGAGTGTGTCTGCCCGGCGTGCGGGCATCGAGAACCGCACATTCCCGGACAGCCATGCACCGAAAAACAGTGCCCGAAATGTGGCACGCGGATGATTCGGGAATAGCTTCCCAATGAAACTGGCAATTGCCAGCGGCAAGGGCGGAACCGGCAAAACGACGGTGGCCGTGAGCCTGGCGTTGAGCCTGGCCTCGGCAGCCGTTTCCCCGCTGTTCCTCGACTGCGACGTCGAAGAACCCAACGCCGCGCTGTTCCTGCGCCCTGAGATGACGGCCCGGCGCGACGTAGGGCTGCTGATTCCGGTCGTCGATACGGCGCGCTGCACCGCCTGCGGGCGCTGCGCCGAGGTGTGCGAGTACCACGCGATTACCGTCATCGGCAAGCAGGTGCTCGTCTTCCCGGAACTGTGCCACGGCTGCGGCAGTTGTGCACGCCAGTGCCCGGAAGGCGCAATCCACGAGACGCTGAACGTGATGGGGACGCTGGAAAAGGGCGTCGCTGGGGCGGGCGCGGTGGAATTCTACCAGGGGACGCTGAACGTGGGCGAGGCCATGGCCGTGCCGGTGATCCGCCAACTCAAAGCTTGGGCGATCCTGCCGGATGCGGGCGACCGCCCCGTCATCCTCGACGCGCCGCCCGGCGCCTCGTGCCCCGTCGTCGAAACCATGCGCGGGGCCGATGCCGTGCTGCTCGTCACCGAGCCAACGCCCTTCGGCCTGCACGACCTGCGCGTGGCGGTGCAAGTGGCCCGCGACGAACTCGGTCTGCCCGTCGCCGTCGTCGTCAACCGCGATGGTGTAGGCAACGACGATGTGAACGCCTACTGCGCCGCCGAAGACCTGCCCATTCTGCTGCGCATCCCGCTGGAGCGCGCCATTGCAGAGAGCATCGCCAACGGCGCAACACTGATCGACATTCGCCCTGCATACCGCGCGCGCTTCATCGCCCTGTGGGATGAACTTGGAATCGTGATGCGTGATGCGAGTTTTAGTACACGGATGCATACGGAAAACACGGATTTCTTCTCCAAAAATCCATAGAATCCTTAAAATCCGTGTACAATTCTTTGTTTGGGAACGCCTATGCGTATACCATTGCTGTGCAGTGTGGTGATCCTATGGTTAGCAGGTTGTGCGCCGCGTGTGATGCTGGCAACGCCTCTGCCAACAGCGCCGTCTACGTCGACGCCGCCGGC
>JAKJAB010000454.1 GCA_022707725.1 Chloroflexota bacterium
GCCGCGCAGCAGCGTGTTGGGTGTACCGTCGGGATCGATGACCTTCTCTGTCTCCTTCTCGCGTTTCGTCGAGTAGTAGATGGCTTGCACCGTCGCACCGAGCAGGCTGTCGAAGAGCGAACCGGCCAATCCGGCAAGCGCGGCGATGACCGGCAGCAGCGTGCAATTCGCCGGGTAGACAAGGCACGATAACGGATAGATCAACATGCGTGGGTTATAGCGGATCAGGCTTTCCACGTAGAGGAAGATCGCGCCCGCTACCCCGATAACGGCTCCCCCCGCCAGCGTCGCCAGCGTGCCCTGCAGCGAGATGCCGCCGGACGTGCCCACGTCGATGGGCTTGCCGGTGGTGATGAGACGCGGCAGGCGTTTGCTGAGCACGCCCAATTCGGTGGCCCATGTGTCCGCGTTCACAGTCGCCATCGCGCCGACGAAGGCGAACCACAGCAGGGGATTGCCCGTGAGCCAATAAGCGATGGCGATCAATGCGCCCGCCCCGCCATTTGCCAGCGCCTGCGCCAGGTCACGCCGCGTGCCTTTGGCGAATTTCTCGGCAAGGGTTTCTTTCGTCGCCTCTTTGTACTTCGAGAGCAGGCTGGAGAGGATGAAGAACATGATCAGCAACAGGCCCCACGACCACCCGCCCAGGCCAAAGATCGCCGTACCCGTGAGGATCGCGCCGGTCACACCGCTGACCGAGAGCGCCCCCCGTTTGTAGGCCACCCAACCGATGGTGGCGCTGATGACAAATCCGAGGCCGAGTTGCAAGAAAGGTATTCGCATAGACGCTTGTTGCTCCTGTCGAAAAGGGTCTCAACGGATTTAGCGGATCAAACGGAAAATCTATCCGTTCAATCCGTTGAGGTTGCTCATCCATTGCGCGTAGCCAAAAGAGTGCCCGGCGTCAAGGCTTGGGACGGCATCGCCACGCAACACGTGCCGGACAACGCTCGTGAACGTCGCGTGCAATGTCGCTTCCGGGCCGAACGTTTCGAATGCCAGGCTCCACCACGGCTCGTTGCGGATGATGAGTTCTGCCAGTTCGATGTTGCATCCCTGTGGCGTCATCTCCGCAGTAGCGATGACGTCTCCGGCATCCGTAACCAGATACCGGCGCAGGCGTCGCGCCTTGCGGACGGCAATCCAGGATGTGTCACCCAAACCGCCGCCCAGGTCGTTGACGCCGAAACTCCACTTGCGCCAGCCTTCGACCAGGCCGCGGACGCGTTCGTGCAGGTGTTCCACGCCGTACTGTTCCGCGCGTTGTTTGATCTCGATCCGGCCCTCGCGCAATTTGATGCCGAGGTCATCGTTGTGTCCCAGCCGCAGGTAATAATCGATGCGTGTGGGCTGGGCCTCCGGTGCGCGTTCGCCGTAGTGATACCAAGCCAGCACGTCGGGCGGGATCGAGCCGGGATAAAACCAGCGCGTTTCGAGGGTGGGGAACATGACTGCGTCAGCCGCTTAGTAGCGCGTTGAGCACGAAGAGTACCAGACCGGTCAGCAACGGAACGCTGAGATTGTCGGTCCCGGCGGGCGAAAAAGCCTCTGCCGCCGTCGCTACGCCTGTCCCAATGACCGTGAGCAGCAACACACCCCAGAACGGCAGGGCGACCGAATTCGGACTGAGCGCCGATCCCGGCAACAAGGCCAGCACCAGCAAGATCACCACGAAGGTCGTCACGGCCATCGCGATAGAGCCTTCCCGGCTGCGCTTGTGCTCGAAGGTGGTGTAGATGTGTTTCCCGTATTTTTGCCCGATGATGCTGGCCATGCCGTCGCCCCACGTCATCGCCATGACCGCCGCCGCTGCAATGGGAACGCGGTCCAGCGCGCCGCCGGTGCGCCACAACAACGCGAACAGGATGGTGATCGAAATCGCAAAGTAGACCGTGCCCAGTGAGGAATCCACCGCATCCATCGCTTTGAAGATCTGGAAGCGATAGAAGACGTAGTTGAGCACGATGAACGTCGCAAAGGGGATGATGCCGATGGTCCACGTGTCGAAGAGCGCCAGAATGCCCCACATCCACATCCCCGCGCTGATGTGAATGATTTTGCGCGTGAACGCCTGCTGCCACTTGAGCCGCTTGCCGATAGCCTCGACGATAAACAACAACCCGAAAGCGTACAGGTACGAAGCGATGAGTCCGATGATGTCGTTTTTGGTCATAGCGCCTCCCTTCGACTGTTCGGAAGTGTACCTATTCCCAGGGAATTTGCAAGCGGCACCTGTCAGAACTGCGCGTTGCCAGAAAGGTTCGAGCCTTTCTTCTGCGCGTAGTACGTATAGTCACCCGCGTATTCCGTCAGGCTGCCGTCTTCCAGTTCGACAACGCGGTCGGCGATGCGGTTGAGGAAGTAGCGGTCGTGCGAGATGATGAGCGCCGTTCCCTCGAACTCTTCGAGCGCCTGTTCCAGTACTTCGCACGAGGGCAAATCGAGGTTGTTCGTCGGTTCGTCCAGCAGCAGGAAGTTGGCGTCGGAGAGCATCAGCTTGGCGAGTTGCAGGCGGCTGCGCTCCCCGCCGGAAAGCGTGGACACCGCGTCCCGCGTTCGCTCGTAGGGGAACAGGAACCGCCGCAGGAAGTTCACCGCCGCGTGTTCCGACATCGACTTCGCGTCCCAGATTTCTTCGATGAGCGTGCGAGCCGGGTCGAGCGTCTCGTGCTGCTGCGCGTAGTAGCCGATTTTCACGCTGGGTCCGATCTTGATGGCGCCGTTCGTCGGCTCATCTTGCCCCAGGATGCAGCGGAAGAGCACGCTCTTGCCGCTCCCGTTCGCGCCGATGAGGCCCACGCGCTCCCCGCGCCAGACCAGCAGATTCAGGCCGAGCAGCACGATCTTGTCTTCCGTCTCCATCCCACGCGGCGCGAAAATCTTGTCGAGGTTGGCGATGTCCAGCACTTTGTTCGAGCCGCGCCAGCCGTTCAGTTCCAGCCCCATTCTCTCGCGCTCGAAGATCGGCTTTTCGATCTTGTCCATACGGTCGAGCATCTTC
>JAKJAB010000455.1 GCA_022707725.1 Chloroflexota bacterium
TCGGCACGGTAAAATTCAGTGCGTTCGACCCATCCTGCGTTGGCATCGCCCATGCCGCTGGCATCACCGCTAAACCAGATAGCGCCAGTGTAATGAGCAGCCATCCGATCAACATCCAATGTCGCTTATTCATCGCTCATTCCCCCTGCAATACCTGATAACAGATGTGCAAACTGCTATCGACGCGCAAGTCAACGTCATACGAAAGCACCCCGGCATCATTTGCGCTAGGGTGAGCTTGCGAAGGACATAATACAGCATTTTGGGGCATGTGCAAGACGACACGTGCCGGAACGCCCCCCAGCCCCGCCTGCTTCTGCCACAATAGGTGATAGCTTAGGGTGTTATCAGCATTGTGTTGCACAACATCGTCTGGTAAGGTGTACGTAAACTGCACCACCGCCTGCGACGCGGTCGGCAGAAGCACCGCTTGCTCGAAGACAGTGAACGCCCCCTCCGGCGCTGCTGAGACGCGCACCTCTCCGTCCCACGGCTGCTTGTTGGCGACAGACTCCGCCGGGATCGGGTGTTGGCTGGCCTCGACCAACTGCGCGCCTTCCGGTACATACAAGCGCAGATAGGCCCAGTAACAGCGATCCATCATCTGCGTGTATTCAGGATCGTAGCGTGCCTCGGGGACGCAGGCGATGTCCTCCTGGCTTGTGTGGGTATAGATCAATGTCATCGTCGCGCGCGGCGGCGATTGGGTCAGATCGACTTCGTAAGTGAATGCGCGGTCCAGTTTGCCGCTGGCTTTGTTATACCCGAGATTGGCTTCCACCACCATAGCGTAGTCGCCCTCCGACGCGCGCAATCCGCCATCCCACCCGCGCACTGCCAGTACGGCGCGCGCCTGCGCATCGGTAAAATACAATTGAACGTGTTTCTCATTCACAACTTGCAACCCGGTTTTGGCCAATCCCAGCCAATCGACATCCCCCGCGGCGACGCGCGCCATCACCGCCTCAGCCAACGGCTCCATAAACGATTTGCGTTGTTGCCACCACGCGCCATACTCTTCGCCTTCCTCGGGCGCCCACGTGCTGTAGAGTTGTTCAAGCAGGGTCGCGCCGGTCACCGGGCCTTCTATGCCGGGCATCGTCAGCGGGCCGAGTGTATCCAACAGAAGCTGCGCTGCGTATTGGTCCACAGCGATGACGCCATCGAGCGTCACCGCGCGAGGTGGGCGATACAACTCCACCCCCTGACGCACTGCCGTCGGAAAATCGGGCGACCAATTGCTATCACGAAACACCAGCAACTCTATGCCCATAAATTGCCGAAACGGCTCCGGCGCGAAGGGGTAAGGTTGCGTGAAGTCGTCGGCCGCATAGCTGTCGGCAAACGTCATCGAGACAACCTGCCCGCCGGAAATATGCACCTCCCCCACCCCGGTGATAAAACCACCGCCTGGCCGCAATTCGCTTTCGTTGAGCACAAGCAGCAGATAGGTGCGCGGCGATTGCAATCCGAGCAAAGACGGGCCACTCTTCGCAAGAGCCAATCCGTCGTCCAGCAACGGGAGCAGCAAACCCAGTTGTTTCAGCGGGCCTTGGAGACGGTCTGGTAAAACATCCACTTCAATCTCGGCAAAAGCCGCGTTCGCTCTGGCAACAGCAGATCGGGCGCGCGGCACAACCGGGATCAGGCGCGCGAAAAGGTCTCCCAGACCATCCATCGCCGATGCACCGCCCTGGAATGTCGCCACAAACGGTTCCGCAACATCCCACAGCAACACCCCGGCTTCGGTCAGGCTATCGGCCAGCGCAAGCAGAGCGGGGGCGTCGTTTACCAGCGGCCCCACCTTCGGCAGCCAACGAAACGTTGGCCCCATCCCGGCCAGCCAGCCGACGTTGCGTCGGAGTGTCACCACGTCGCGCCGCGTCTGGTGTAGCAACGTCCCCAGTGCACCGACGTCGGTCGCCATAGAATCAGCGTCGAGCAGTCCCTGGACGGTCTTCAGCGAGCGCAGCAGCGATGCCGCGGCTAGGGCAGATTGCACGCCCCAAACCACGAGCAGAAGAACGCCCAACGCGACCAAACCGATCGCGATCTTTCGTCTATGTTGTGCGATTACGGACACGCAACACCCTCCTCCACAATCCGGCATAAAGGCCGGCTGGCAGCATAATCCTCCGGCGCAACGACCTCACGCCCAGTCTGTGTGAACAAATACTGCTGGTAACTCTCCTGCCACCACAGGTTACCGTCGATGACCAACACGTCAGGCCGCAGTCCCACCGCCTCCTGCGCGTACCACAACGCAAAGGTGTATGGATCGCCCCGTGTCGTGATCAACACAGCGTTCGCCGGAGTCGCCTCTAGCACACGATTGTACCACAACACCGCTTCATCATCGCGGTGCAGGTCCACGGCTTGCCAATTCCACGCAAGCAGTAGCAGCGGCAAAACCAACGTCGCCCACGCGGGTACTCCCTTGTCTACCAGCCAGCGTACTCCCGCGCCCAACAGAGGAACAAGCAGCGGCAACAGCGGCAGCAAGTACAACAGTGAGTCCGATGTACCATAGCCAATCGCAAACAGGCTCAACAAACCGCCCGCTATCAACAACCCCACCACCGTCCAACGCGACTGCCGTTCCCGCCAGTCCAGCCAGCCGCCCAGCAACACGAGCGCGCCGCCCACCGGCGTGAATTGTCGCGCCAGCAGCGCCGCCCACGCCGCCAACCGCGCAGGCCAATCGGCGAGCGGCCAACCAAAAGCATAGCCCCAATACAACCGCGCGCGGACGACATCCCCCCACCCGGCGAACGTCCGCAAATCCCCCCACGGTTGCGGCCACGGGCCAAGGAGCGGCAGAAGTGCATAAGGGAGCAAGCCCGCGGCGATACCCAAACCAAAAAGGTAGGCGATAGACGGAGCGCAAAGATACGCGCGACGGTAGACGAGGGTACGGGGCTGCGCTTTGGGGATCGCGCGTTTGCAGCCGCACAGCACATAGACAAACCACAGTGGCATCAAAAGCGA
>JAKJAB010000456.1:0-343 GCA_022707725.1 Chloroflexota bacterium
CCTGCTCCTGGCGTCGCCGCCCGCCTACGCCGACGAGATGTAGCCAATGGCGCAGCCAGCCCCCACGCGAAAGAAAAGTTTCTCGTTCGGCTGGAAAGAGCTGTTGATCGCGCTCTTCCTGCTCGTCGTTGCCTGGGTCGGCGTGGACCTGCTTGGGCCTGGCGGCAGCTCGAAGCCCATCGAGGTCTCCGACAAGGCCGGCATCCAGGTCTTTTTCACAGCGCCGCTCTATCCCGACCGGCCCACAGACCGCAAAGGCGGTCTGGACGAACGCCTGGCGACAGCCATCGACAGCGCCCAGCAGAGCGTTGACGTGGCCGCTTTTGAGTTCAACCTGGTCAAC
>JAKJAB010000456.1:372-2584 GCA_022707725.1 Chloroflexota bacterium
GGGTGCGGGTGCGCCTGGTGACGGACTCGGATTACGCCGACGCTTTGGGGCCGACCCGCCTGCTTCAGGCGCAGATACCGGTCGTTTTCGACAACGCCCAGCCGTTTATGCACAACAAATTTGTCGTCATCGACGGCAAACAGGTGTGGACCGGTTCGTGGAATCTGACCACCAACGGCACCTACCGCAACAACAACAACGTTGTCGTCGCCAATTCCAGACTCTTGGCCGAGAACTACACGGTGGAGTTCGAGGAGATGTTCGTCCAGCGAAAGTTCGGGGCAACCTCGCCCGACAACACGCCCCATCCGCAAATCGAGATCGCCGGCGTGCAAGTGGAAAACATCTTCACAGCCGAAAGGGACGCGCGCACACGGATGATCCAGTTGATCAAAGGAGCGAAATCCAGCCTGGACGTGATGGCCTTCGTGTTCACCGACGACGACATCGCCAGCGCCATCGTAGCGCGCCATCGCGCTGGCGTCCCCGTGCGCATGGTCGTCGAGACGCGCAACCTCGACGCTGCCGGATCGGACGTGGCTGCTTTTCGGCAGGCCGGCATCGACGTTTGGCCGGATGGGAACCCTTACGCGATGCACCACAAAGTCATCATCATCGACCAGGCCATCGTCATCACCGGTTCGTACAACTTCAGCAGCAGCGCCGCCAATCAAAACGACGAAAACGTGCTGATTCTGCACAGCGCGGAAATCGCCGGGCAGTACCGCGAGGAATTCGAGCGCGTGTACGAACAGGCAAAAGCGGCGCAATAAAGCGCGTTGCGCTGCTCTCCTACCGCAAAAAGGTCACAACAGGCTCTCGTAGACCTCCATCACGCGCTGCGTCATCAGCTCCTGGGTAAACTCCATTTCGACGCGCAACCGGGCGGCCTGCCCCATCGCCTCGCGTTTTACGGGATCGTCCAACAGCTCGCGCAACGCCGCCGCGAGCGCCGCCGGATCCAGCGGCGGAACCACCCGCCCGGTGACGCCATCCTGCACAACCCACGAGGTGCCCGTTCCCACCTCTGTGCTCACACAGGGCAGCCCGGAGGCCATCGCTTCGAGCAGGACTGTGCCAAACGCCTCCGCACGCGCGTTGGCCGGTAGTACGAAGAAGTGCGCGGCGTGATACTGCGCGGGTAAGCTTTCATCGGGGATTTCTCCTAAGAAATGCACCCGACCGTCCACACCCAGACTGTGGGCCAGCGCCGCCCACTCATCCTGCATTGGGCCGGTTCCCACGACGTTCAGGGATACCTCCGGCACATCGACCAATGCGTGCAGCAACGTACCCAACCCCTTGTAATAGCGTAAGCGTCCCACGAAGAGAGCCGTCGGTGGGCCATCGAAAGGCACTAGCGGCGGCGCAAACCGGCGATGATCGACACCCAAAGGGATCACCCTGCATTTGTCTGCAACCGTCGCAAGCCACGGCGAGGTTTCGATATACCGCGGGCTGGTGGCGATAATGCGATTCGCGCGCTTCAAGACGCGCCGTAACAACGGCGCGTACAGGCGCAGCCATCCCTGCTGGCGGACTACATCGGAGTGGTGGGTGATGATCAACGGCACGCGCGCCTTGAGTAACCACGCGCTGACCTCACCCAGCGGATAGGGTGAATGCACGTGTACCACGTCCGGTTTGAGTCGTGCAATGACGAGGGGGTGACTTATGCTCAAAGGCATCGAAGCCACCGTGGCCCAACGGCGCGATTTGATGACCTTGACGCCGTTAAGCTCCTCGATGCGTGTGATTATGCCCGGGTCGCATACTGCAGCGGTCACTAGATGTCCGGCTGCGGCGTGGGCTTCAGCCAGGACTTTTATGTAATTTTCAATCCCGCCGAGGACGGGAAAGTAGTCTTTGTAAACGTGTAGGATTTTCATACTGACCTTCTTTTCAACCGCCCAACCTGCGATATGCTCTTAACGTCTCCTGCGCAGTTCGCGTCCACGCGAACCTGGCAGCTTGCGCCAACCCCCGCTCGCGCAAGCTGGCGCGCAAATCAGCATCGCCGAGCAAGCGCCGCAACGCATCGCCGATGGCCCCGGCCTGCCTCGGCTCGAACGTCATCGCTGCATCTCCCGCCACCTCCGGCAGTGAGGACGTATTCGCGCAAGCGACCGGCGTCCCGCACGCCATAGCCTCGATCACCGGCAGGCCAAACCCCTCGTACAGGCTCGGGAAGACAAAGGCCACTGCTCCGCTG
>JAKJAB010000456.1:2594-2986 GCA_022707725.1 Chloroflexota bacterium
GACGCCGGCCGCCGTGTACAGCGCCGGCAAATCCGCGCCGGGCAGCGGCCCCAGCCAGCATACGCGGTCGTCGATCCCCAGAGCCTGTGCCCGTTGGCGCGGCTCCGGATGCTGCGGCAGCCACGCGCCCGCAATCACGAGCGTATAATCCGGCGCTTCTGCCTGCATCGCAGCCCAGGCTTCGATCAATCGCACCAGGTTCTTGTGCGGCTTGTTGCTCCCCAGATACAGAATGAATTTGTCTGGCAGATCGTAACGCGCGCGCAAGGCTATGACAGCCTCCGGCGGTTGCGGTGTGAAAGCCGGATCGGCTGCCAGCGGGATCGCCGTGATCCGGTCGGGCCGCAGTCGAAAACGGGCTAAAAAGTCGCGCCGCGCTGCTTCGGAAATGG
>JAKJAB010000457.1 GCA_022707725.1 Chloroflexota bacterium
GCCCTGGGCTGAGGCCGGGCACGAGATCGCCTGGGCGCAGTTCGCCGTGCCGTTCCCCACCCCGGAAGTCGAACCGGTGGATGTGGCAGCGCTCCCTGCTCTCACACTGACCGAATCCAGCGCGCAGGCCGTGATTGCCGGGCAGGGTTTCGAGCTGGTCTTCGACAAGCAGGCCGGAACCATCGCCGCGCTGCGCTTCGGGGGTCACGACCTGCTCGAAGCCGGACCAAAGTCCAACTTCTGGCGCGCGCCCACCGAGAACGACCTCAACACCTGGGGCGACGAACGCGCCGCGCAGCGTTGGCGCGAGATCGGGCTGGATCATCTGGAAGAGCGCATCGAGGCGGTGACGGTGAAACAGCTTGCGCCGCAGGTCGTCGAGATCGCCGTCAAGTCGGTGTGCGCGCCCGGCGCGGATTTTATGCCGCCGCTCACGTTCGGCCCAGAACAGCAGATAGAGCTGGTGACGCAATTTCTCTCGCAGGCGCTGGATAAGGAAATGCTGCACGCTTTCTGCGCGCACCTGAACGTACCCTACGACAGCCTGCCGGGGACGATCAAGGCCGCCAAACTGAAGGGACTGCTTGCGCCCTTCATCCAGGAGAACCAGCTGAAAGCGGTGATGTTAAGCCTCTACCACTTCCTCAAAGAAACTGCGCCGGAGAAAATCCGGCCTGAATTCGAGGCCGCACTTTCCCAACGGCAAATGGGCGCGCCAGAACCCAAAGCGCCGGCGCGCTTTGCGTGTAACTACACCTACACCATCTACGGCAGTGCGGACATCATGATCGAGCATCACGTCGTCCCGGAGACGCCCGGACTGCCATTCCTGCCGCGCATCGGCCTGCAACTGACGCTGCCGGGCGGCTACGAGCAGTTCACCTGGTACGGGCGCGGCCCGCACGAGAACTACATCGACCGCAACTACGGCGCGCAGGTGGGCCTCTACAGCGGAACGGTGGACGAGCAGTACGTGCCGTACATCGTCCCCGAAGAAAACGGCAACAAAACCGAGGTGCGCTGGGTCGCGCTGACGAACGACGCCGGCGTGGGCCTGCTGGCGGTGGGCGCGCCCGAAGTGAGCGCCCATCACTACACGACCCAGGACTTGACCGAGGCAACGCACACCTACGAACTTCAACGCCGCGACGACATCACACTCAACCTGGATTACGCCCAATCCGGCCTGGGCAGCGCGAGCTGCGGGCCGGGTCGCCGGCCGGAGTACCAACTCAAACCGGTGGAGACGCGCTATCGCGTGCGGCTGCGGCCCTTCGCGAATGAATCGCCCATAGCATTGAGCAAACAACGGTTGTGATGTCCCTCCAGTTGGAACGCTCGACCGTATCAACGGTCGAGCGTTCCAGCCTTTCTTATCCGACTAACGACTATGACACAACCTGATCGCAAAGACTACGGGCTGACCATCTTGCTCGGCGGGCTGGCCCTGGCGGCTTACGTGCGCACGCTGGCCCCGGACATCCTCTACAGTGATAGCGCCGAGTTCCAAACCCTGACCTACACACTAGGAATGACCCATTCCACCGGCTATCCCGTGTATTTGTTGGCGGCGCGCGTTATAGGTTTTCTTCCGCTTTACTCTCCCGCCTGGCGTGTCAACCTGGTTTCGGCGTTGTGCGCGGCGTGGACCGTGGGCGGCGTCTACTTGCTGGCGCGCTTCTTCACGCCGAACCGCATCGGCGCGGCGTTAGGCAGCATCGCACTGGCGCTATCGTACACGTTCTGGTCGCAGGCCATCATCGCCGAAGTCTACACGCCAGGGATGGCGGCGCTGACGACGCTGCTGCTGCTGTTAGCGCACTGGCAGCGCGATCCGTTCGCGCGACGACGCGCGTTGGCGTGGGCGACGGCGTTGGCGTGCCTGGCGCTCGGCGTTCACCTTTCGGCGGCGTTGATCGCGCCGACCGCGCCCCTGTTCGTGTTGTGGGTGCTGGCGTTCTTGCCAAAGGCGCAGCGCTGGCCCTGCTTGCAAGCCGCCCTGATCGGGTTCGGCATTGGGATCACCGTCTATGCTGCGACATTTATCCTGTTGGACCTCAACAACCCGCCGTCCAGCTTCTTCCAGATGACGATGGTCTCCTCACGCTCGGTGTGGGGGCTACAGACCACCGATATGGACAATGTCTTCAAGCGTTGGTGGATAACGTTCATGAGCGTCCAATGGCGCAGTGTGATGTTCTCGGAGGAAAGCAGTATCGCCGTCGCGATCAGCGAGTACTTCAACCGCGTCTTGAGCCAGGAGTTTTCGCTATGGATGATCGGGTTCGCGCTGCTTGGCCTGGGCGAAATCCGTCACACGGCGCGGCAACTCGTCAAAAGCGCCGGCAATCCCGATCTCGATGACACAAAAACGCGCGCTAAGGCGTTCATCAAATCTATCCCCACCGCCCCCGCGTTGAGCCTGGGCGTCTTTATGGTCATCACTTACCTGGTGATGTTGCTGTTCATCCTTAATTACCGTCCGGGGGACGACTACGTGTTTTATCTCGGCACGTATATCTTCATCAGCACGGCCATCGGCGTGGGGATTGGGCGGACGTTGGAATGGGCCAAACGCTTCCTGGCGAAACGCAAAAACTGGACGCGCCGCCTCTACCCGCTGATCATCGTGTTGTGCGCGCTGGTGGTCGTAGCCGCATACGCTGATGCGCGCTGGGATGCTCTCGAAGCCGGTAAAGGGACCTTCGTGCAGGAGACGTACCCCTACCCGCTGGAGAACCTCAAAGAGCCGCGCCTTATTTATACAATGCGGCTGCAACTGTTGCCGGAGGACGCGTTTGTGGTGACAAGCTGGCGCGCGCTGTACACGATGTACTACCTGGCGCACGTCGAAGGACTGCGTCCCAACATCGTCATCAAAGAGGCCACGCCGTTTGGCAGCAATGAGCGGATTTCCGACAGCTTGCTCGAGGAGATGATCGAGACTGCGCGCA
>JAKJAB010000458.1 GCA_022707725.1 Chloroflexota bacterium
GTTGATTTCGCCTGGGTGGAGCCGGGCGGCAGTTTCCGTGACGGAGCCCTCTTCATCTACAGCGAGGGAGGCAGCATCTACATCTACGAACCCACGCTGGGACCGGGCAGCATCACCCGGCAGCGCCTGCAAGGGGAACTGGGACCGGGGATGGTCACGGCCATCGCTGCTTTTGGGGAAAAGTTATATCTGGTGCACCGTCAACAGAATCAAATCCTCACCTACCAGCCGGTCAATGGGGTGTATGACACAGCGCGTGGGTACTTCGCCCCGGAGTTTGCCCCGCGTCTCTCCGAGGTTTTGGACATTGGTATCGATGGGCGGGTCTATCTGTTGATGGGCGATGGTACCATCAACACCTATTTCGTGGGGACGGAAGACCGCTCGTTCGAGATGAAGAATCTACCAGATCCAAACGTCCACCCGCTGGTACTGACGGTGGAACCCGAGACTGAACAGGGGATGCTCTACCTGGGCGATCCTCGACAAGAACGCATTGTCGTCCTCGACAAACGCGGTGAGTTCAAACATCAGTTCAGGCTCTCAAGCCAGGCGTTGAGGCAGTTAGAGGCGCTCGCCGTCAACGAGAATCCGCACGTTCTGTATTTGATTGCCGACAACCGGCTTTACGCCGCACCCATCCCCGATTTCGTGACGCACTAGCGTCTCGTGGTCAGCTTTTAGCAATCAGCTTTCAGCCAGAGATGCAATGGAGGAGTCATGGCGCAACCGGAAACATTACGGGCGTTTATTGCTGTGCCTTTGCCGCCGGCGATTATCCAACAGTTGGCCGACGTGCAACGGCGTTTGAGACGCGGCTGTCCGGAACAGGCTATAAGTTGGGTGAAGCCGGAGAATATCCACTTGACGTTGTTTTTCCTCGGCGATATCTTGCCAGAGCGCCAGGTGCCTGTCGAAGCGGCGTTGCGCGTGGTGGCGCGGAACGCCCGCCCGTTCACATTCAGCGTGCAGGGCGTGGGCGCGTTCCCCAACCTCAACCGTCCACGGGTGATCTGGATAGGGCTAGAGGAGCCGACCGGGCAGTTGGCGCTATTGCACCGCGCGGTGAACGAAGCGATTGCAAACGTCGGCTTTCAGCCCGAAGACCGCCGCTTCTCGCCGCACCTGACGCTCGCTCGCATCCGTCAGCGCGCTTCGCGCGAGGACGCCCAGGCGGTGGGTGAGGCCATCCGCCGTGCCGAGGTTGGACCTCTGGGCGACGCGCCGGTAGAGGAAATGATTTTGTTTCGCAGCGTGCTCAAATCTTCCGGAGCGGAGTATACGCCGTTGGCACAGTTTGCAATTAAAGACTAGAAAGAGAATGGGGTACCTAAAACGAAAGGGCCGATTTGTAAATGAATGGACTGGCCTTGGAATACTCTTAGGCCTTTTCATCGGTTTCCTCTATGGCAGTTATACGAGCGATATTTTTCGCACCTTATTATACGGGGCTGCTGCAATTCTGTTTGGTGTTTTAGCCTTCAACTTCGTCGCTTTTCTCTTTTCTGATGCCTACGAGGAAGGTTTATCGGCAGTAATTGGACTTGTAGCGCTTCAAACGGGGATTGCTATTGTACTGGCTGGACTATCAAGCTACGCGATATTCCGTCTTCCCTATGTGCCGGTAGGCGACTGGACAGCTATCGAACCGGCTCCAGAGAGACTGATCGAACTAGTAGATACACCGTTTGAAAACGACCAGTACTGGACAGTTCGCGCCACGAGCGTATA
Organism: Chloroflexota bacterium; assembly: GCA_022707725.1. GTDB lineage: Bacteria > Chloroflexota > Anaerolineae > B4-G1 > SLSP01 > DSWT01. The sequence goes on from JAKJAB010000458.1 coordinate 1,732, forward strand.
TCACAACACTTTCGTCTATGTGTGCCACTTCCGGGATGGCTGTAACTGGCAAGCCGAACAGATCTTTCTTAAGCAGGACTTAGGTGAACTATCTTTTAACTTTGAGTGGTGTCAAGAAACAGCAAGTACTGCACGGACCTATACTTCCAGTCCACGACATCCACGTAACACTGTGGATACACACATTGTCTACCAATGTGGCGCGGATGTCATAATTGTCACACACCTGGTACTTACCGAAGATGGGACTGTCTGGTTTTGGGAAAGAAGCTTCTCCGGTTTAAGTGATCCTGGGCTGATATTTTGGTTGGTGGTCAGTATCATCTTTGTGTTTTTGGTCAGCACGATCATTGGCTCGGTCCGCCTGATGGAATATCGAAATCAATCAAAATGAGTACGCTCTATGTGGCTGTACTTTTGGATCATCATGTTGAACTCAGAAATTGCCTAAGGCTAAATGGAGTGAAATGGTAAAAACCGAAGTCATCAAGCGATACGCACATACCTGGCGCACGTTTGCGGGGATCGTCAAAGATTTCGATGACGACGCCTGGCTTCATACTGGAAAGGGAATTATTGTTCCGGTGCGCATCGCGTTTCACATCTTGAAGGCCACCACGTACTATATTGAAGACGAATCCATCGTGCTGCTCGCAGCGGGTAAGCCCTTCGATGGGAACTGGGAGGCCGTGGAAGAGAAAGACTGGCCCTCGCAAAGCGATATAGTGGCAGGGATTGACACATTGCAGGTCAAAACCGAGAAATGGCTGTCCGAAATGGATTTTGACGCCGAAAACAAAACCTTTGGATGGGCAGGTGCGACACAATTAGGGGTGGCGCTGTTTTTGTTGAGTCACACGCTTTATCACGTCGGGGGACTCAACGCCCTTCTCGAAGAAAGCAAAAACGGAAAAGCGGAAGATAATTTCGTCAAGGCGTTGTGAGTTCAGAGAAATCTTACCGCTGAGCACGCAGAGAGCGCGGAGATTTTTTAGCGATTGAGGACGCGCCTGTACACCTCAAGCGTTTGACGCGCCGTCTCTTCCCACGTAAACGCCCGCACCTGCTCCTGTCCCGCAGCCTGTAAGCGAGCACGCAACGCCGCATCGTGAATGATGCGCCAACAGGCGTCAGCGATCGAGGCGGGATCGTCGGGATCGATAAGCAACCCC
>JAKJAB010000459.1:0-235 GCA_022707725.1 Chloroflexota bacterium
GATTTCGAGGTGCAGTTCTCGCGCCCGCAGGGTACGGATTCCGCCGTCCTGGAAATTCTGGGATTCACTTACCGCATCGAGGGATTGCAATAGCTTTTATAGTACACGGATCAACACGGATTTTACGGATAAAAAATCAAGAGAAAAATCCGTGCAATCCAGGAAATCCGTGTACTAAACTTTTAGGGCCGCAACATCACCAACACGCCAAAGCGGCCGGTGCGGCCCGCTTCGG
>JAKJAB010000459.1:245-2902 GCA_022707725.1 Chloroflexota bacterium
TACCACTCATCCACGCGACTGGCCGTACACAAGCCGGACTGTTCCACCTGCGTCACGCCCACGGCGCGCAACTGCGCCTCCAACGCGGCCGGCAAATCCATCATCCAGCGCCCGTCACGCCGCGTCGCTGCCGGCGCGCCCGCCGGCAACGTCGCCTGGATCGCCTCGACCACCTCGTCGCCCACGCTGTAGTGGCGCGGACCAATCGCGGGGCCGATGCCTGCCCACACGTCCTCCGGGCGCGACCCGAACGCCGTTGCCATCGCCAGTGCCGTCGCCGGGACCACGCCCACTGCGGCGCCGCGCCAGCCGGCGTGCGCCAGCCCCACAACACGTTGCACGGGATCGTAGAACAAGACCGGCACGCAGTCGGCAAAGCGTAACAGCAGCGCCACGTCCGGCGCGTCGGTGATCAACGCATCCGTCGCCGGGATGACCATCCCGCCATCTCGCGCGCTGACGCGAACCACATTGCGCCCGTGCACCTGGAACGGACTCACGACCTGCGCGCGCGTAATCCCGAAGACGTCGAAAACGCGGCGGTGGTTTTCCTGCACCGCCCGTGGATCGTCACCCACCGTACTGCCCAGGTTCAGCGCCGCCCATTGGCCTGCGCTGACCCCGCCCAGGCGCGTAAAGCAAGCGTGTCTGAAAGGGGCTGACGCAAAATCACGGCCTGGCCCGGTAAAAACGTACCAGGCCAGGCCGTCGCGGTCGATACGCTGCATTACTCGCGGCCCGTGATGGCGTGAAACAGCGTCACGAGCACCATACCGACCCAGGCAATGGCCCAGGCGCCCAACAGCATCCCGGCGAGCGCGATCTTCTGCTCATCCATGATTGGCTCAACCTTGGTTCCATCCGGGCCGACCTCGATGTAGGCAATAGGACGCGCGCGTCCACCAGCGCCGCCGCCGCCACCGCTGCCCGCACCTTCATCGTGGCACTCGCACTCACAGCCCTCATCGTGCTCGCAGCACGCTTCCGTCTCGTCCTCGTCCACGCCACAGCAGGCTTCCTCGTCGTCAGATTCGGCGCAGCAGCACTCTCCCGGCCCGCCCGTGCCCAAGCCGGCGCCAAAGCCGTAGGCGATCTCCGCCACCGGGATCAGCACCCGGTCACCCACCGTCTGCGGTTTGCCGAAGACGGCATCCACGTTGATTTCGTCGCCAATCGAACCGATCTTTTCCAGCATAGCCTTTAGTTCATCCATTGTGTTACTCCTTACGAGTTAAGAATTAAGAGTTAAGAATGGCAAATCACCTGACCAGCGATTACCAGTTACCAGCTACCAATCACTCAGCGTTTGCGCACGAGATGCAACAAAGCCATCAGCAGCACGCTCACCAGGGCGATCGCTGCGCCAGCGGCCGCCATCTGGCTCAAAGTGTTCTCCGTCGTATTGGGGATTTCCAGCCAGCGCGCGCCGTCCGGCTCTTCGACGACCATCGAAACCGGGCGTGCTTTGACAAAGCGGAAAAAGCCTCCATCGCTGGCGTTGCCGCCTTCCACTGTCGTTACCAAAACCGAAGGGAGCAAGCGCCGCTCCCCCACCACAATCGGCGTTCCCGCGACCACGCGGATTTTCTGTACCGGCATCTGCATAGACCACCTCCTACAAGAGAGTTGCAAGTTGCGAGTTAAGAGTTGCAAGTGAAGAAACGTGCCCGTATTATAGCCCAGGCGCTAACATGGGCAAGTTCTGGCACTGAAGGCTGATGGCTAATCGCTGACCGCTTCCCTGCTTGTAAGAAGTTCGGGTTGGCATACAATGCGAGGCGATTATCGAACATAGAACTGGAGTACCACCACGATGAAAGAAGACTCACTGAGTCCGCCACCGCGCCAGAGGATCAACCGCTCGGTAGTGTTGCGCGCTGGGGCTGGATACGGGCTGCTGTTCGGGTTGGGGTTTGCACTGCCCGTCTGGGGTTATGACGCTTGGGCGTTGAGCCGGAGTTCGGCCGATATGGCCTGGGCCAATCTTCTGCTGGGCTTGCCGTGCCTGCTCGTCATCGGCGGCGTCGTAGGGACGCTAGGGGCGTGGGCGTCTTCCGGGTTGCTCACCACCGGGATGTGGGCTGTCGCGTTGGGGGACATCGGCTGGCTCGCCGGGCGCATCCCGTTTACCGGGATGAACTGGCTCGCCGGAATCCTCGATCCGCGCTTCGCCGGATTGACGCCGTGGCCGTATACAGAGGAAAACGCGCTGCGCACGCTGCTGGTCGTGCTCACCTACGTCGTGTATGGCTTTGGCGTGGGCTACGTGGAGACGCTGGCAATCGAATGGGCCTGGGATCGCGCCACCCCGGCAGGCCGGATGAAGGTGGGAGCGTGGGCTGTGTTGCTGGTAGCCTGGCTGGCGGCGTTGCCGCCGGTTTTCGTCCTGGATTACCTGGTGATGGCGGACGTCCGCACGCCGCAGGTGCGCGTGGCGAATCTCATTGAGACGTACCTGGAAGGCGGCGAAGCCGCGGTGAGCGCCACGGGGCAAAATATCGCCGAGGCGCAGCGGCATGGCGCGCGTTTCACGCCGAATTACACCCTCTACTTTGCCGGGTTTGATCCCACCGACAAAACGTTCTACACGGGCTACAGCGATGTGGTCTTCGACACCGGCTTCGCGCTGCGGTGCAGCGTGAGGGGCGGGCGGGTCT
>JAKJAB010000045.1 GCA_022707725.1 Chloroflexota bacterium
GCGGGGAACTCCCCGCCGTTTGTCGTACCACAAGCTTTACTCCGTAGCGGGTTCGCCCGCCTGCAAAACGATCGGTCGTCCTTGTTTGAACGACTCCAACTGTTCCTCAAGCTCCTGCCGCCGGGCTTCGGCTGCCGATTTGCCTTCTTCCACCAATCGTTCGACACCCTCGCGGATGCGTTGCTGCAATACCGAACCAGACTGTGGCGCGAAAAGCATCGCTAATGCTCCCCCTGTCCATAGACCGACGATCAGACCGGCAAGAAAGACCATGAATTTGCGCATTGCTCACCTCCCCATCAATTATATCTCTATTATACGCTATGCTTGCCAGGATGCAATTTGCACTGTGCTTTGTGTTGTTGCTTCCGGGGAAGCCGCGCCGGGTCCGGTTTCTCGCGGCTTCCCGGAAGGTTGACTCAATCGAAGAAATCTTTATCTTCCTCCGCAAGGTACTGCTGCGCAGCATCCACTTTGAAGGTGACACCCAGGCCAGGGCGATCCCACACCTCGATGAGACTGTCTTTGACGATGGGGGACGGCAGCCCCTCGACGATGTCGTACCACCACTCGGGATTGCCGGTAGGGTACTCGAAGGCGATGTAGTTCTGCGGCATAACGGCTGCTGCATGGACGAGCGCCGCCAATCCAATGAGGCCGTCGAATGTGCCGTGTGGGGCCATCAAGATGCCGTGCAGATCAGCATACTCAGCGATCCATTTCAGTTCGGCGATGCCGCCTACGTCCGCCGGGTCCGGCCCGATGATGTTGACGGCTTGCCGTTCGATCAATTCTTTGAAGTTGTGACGCAGGTAGATCTGCTCGCCGGTATGGATGGGGGTGGATGTGCTCATCGTAATGTCGCGGTAGACATCGGCCAGCACGTAGGGGTTGTAGTCGCCGTTGATCGTGTCTTCGAGCCACATGATGTTGAGCGGTTCCAGCGCTCGTGCCAGGCGGATGACGTCGGTGGGCATCCAGCCGGGGCCGCAATCGAGCGCGAGGCCCACTTCGTCGCCCAGCACGTCTTTCATCGCTTCCACGCACGCGATCACGTGTTTGAGGCCGCGCTCGGTCAGCAAGCCGCGATTGGAGTGAGGCGCGCCCGATTCCACTTCGCCGTAGAAGAAATTGGGGACACGGCTCGGCATAGGGCTGTGGAAGCCGATGCCCTGTTTGATGATGCTGAAGTTTTCGGGCGCGGCCTTCATCTTCGCCATGTTCTCGGCGTAATCTTCGGGCGTGTAACCCTTCATCTTGAAGCGGACGTTGCCATTGTAGACGCGCACTTTATCGCGCACCTTGCCGCCGAGCAGCTTGTAGACCGGCAGGCCGGCCGCCTTGCCCGCGATGTCCCACAGGGCCATCTCAATCGCGCTGACCGCGCTGCCCCAGGGTTTGAAACTCGCCATCCGCCGGATGCGCAGCATCACGCGCTCGACGTTGGTAGGGTCTGCCCCAACAAGCCATTGTTTATAGAAGAGGACGTGCGGTTTAAGATAGGGCTTGGCGGATTCTGCCTGCCCGTAACCGTCAATGCCCTCGTCGGTGGTGATGCGTACCACGGGATTTTGGCCGATAATAGCGCATTTCAGATCGGTGATTTTCATAAGTGCCTCCTTGGAATCGTTATGTCAGGGCTTTGGGATGTGCGTCCCCCAACCCCGTTGGTTATTTTATATTGTGGCGGCTTTTGCGATTTTAGCAACCGGGTCAAGGCCATCCACAGGCTCTGGCGTGTGGCATTGCAGTAAACGGCGGTTGTCGGCGCCGCTCCGAGCGCCAGCGTCGTGGTCGTACCATAGGGCGGGCGCGGTCGCAGGCCAGCCTGAACGGGAAGTTGTTCCGTTTTACGGAACCTGAAACTTTGGCGCGCCGAGCTTTGCGAGGCAACGGGGGGCAGGCTTGACGCGCGGGTTGTTGAGGAAATCGGCGATGAGCATCTGCCCACATTCCGTAGCGAGTACGCCATGCCCCACACCAGGAAACTCAAAGTAGAAACTGTTGGACAGGTGGCGCGCGGCGCTCTGCGCCCAGGCCGGCGGGGTGATGGGATCGTAATCGCCGGCCAGTACCAGCGTGGGGATGTCGCTCTGGACCGGCCTGGTTTCGATCAGCGGAGCCGCGCCCACATCCCATACGGCGCAGATCTCGAATACCGATTTGGGGTTCGGTGTCAGGTGCGGAATAAGCGGTGAGGTACTGTTCTTCGTTAGCTTTGCAGCTTCGGCGGCGCTATTGAACGGCACTTCTTCGTAACATTCGACGGAATAGAAGAATCCTTCACTGTCCGACAAATCCTCGTCAAGTTCCTGACGGCGCCGGCTATAGCCTGGGGCTTCCGCGCCGCCTGAGAGCAAAATCCACGCTTCCTCGTAGTTCTCCTGTACGATTTGCTCGATAGCGTAGGGAATCCACGGGATGGTATCCGTATCGTAAAGCGCTTGGAAAATAGCCGCTGCTAGTTCGACGCCGTCCAGAGAGACCTCTTCCTCTTCGTCTGTCCAGGGATCGTTGTGAATGAACTCGACCGGATTGGCCTGGAGATCGTCCAGCAGTGTATAGAGCGTCTGTGCAAGGTCGGGGAAAGCCCGGCGACACGCTGCATCTGCCGCACACCCGGCAAACACCATTTCGAAAGCGCGGACGCCATTGATGGATTCTTCCTCGTAGGCATTCACTTCGGGCGGATAGACCGAGTCGAGGATGGCGCTGCGGATGCCCTGAGGACGATCGCGCATAGCGGTGAGGGCCAGCCGCGTGCCGTAGGAGACGCCGAGCAGGTTCCACGTATCATAGCCCAACGCCTGGCGAAGCGCGTCCAAGTCGGCGGCGTTGACGTAACTGTTGTATTGGGTGAGGTCAATGTCTTCGTCGAGCAGCCGTTCGTAGCACGCCTGGGCCGCATCCAACTCTTCCTCATCCCCCGTTTCCAACTCGATACAGTTCAGGCTTGGCCTGGACCACCCCGTGCCGCGTTGGTCGAAGAGGATCAGGTCGCGGTCGTTCAGGAACGGCTGCTCCAGCCAGCTTTCCACGTCGGCAGTGGCGCTGCCGCCGGGGCCGCCTTCCAGATAGACTACCGGATCGGCGTAACGCGCGCCGCTCGGGCTACGGATAATGGTAACGGCCAGGTAAACCTGGTTGCCATCGAGGGCGTCGTAGTTTTCCGGGACGATGACGTAACCACATTCCAGGTCTACGTCGTACTCTTCCTCGTATTCGCACTCGCTCGACTCGAAGATACCGCTTATGCCATTGCCAGGTTCCTCATCGTCGAATACGTCAATACCGTCTTCTTCCCGCGGTTCTTCATCCTCCTCATAGTATTCTTGGATGAATTCTTCGTCCTCAAACAGGCTCTCGCTCAACCCGCAGCCCCACGCAGAGAACAACAGCATTACAATCAGCAGCCACTGGAACCAGTTTTTCATTTTCTGTCCTTTCTAGTCTTATCTCGGCAGAAAAGCAAAGGGAACGGAGAATTGGAGCAGGGGTGACCCGTCCCGGCCAGATTTTCGCCTACACCGTCTCCCCCATTTTAATAGCCTGGAACAGCTTCATCTTCACGAGCGAGCGCACCAACGCGCCGAGTGCGACGACGAACAACGCGGCGAACAGGGCGTAGAGGCGCAGAATGGCGGGCCAGGCGATTTCGACGACGAAGGGCGGCGTGTGTGAGCGGTCAGATCGCCGCCGACTTGCAGGAAGGGGACGAAGGTGTGGCTGGCCCAGATGCCCAACCCCGTCCCGGCGGCGCTGCCGATGATGAGCAGAAAGAGCAGTTCCCAGGCCACAAAGCCCGTCATGTGGCGCGTGGAAAGGCCCACCGCGCGCAATACGCCCAACTCGACGGCGCGGCGGCGGAACGAGAAGAGAGCGTACAGGATAAAGCCGAGCGCCGTCAGCACGGCGGCAGCCCCAAAGCCTACCGAGAGGAGACCAAAAAGCCCCTGGCGTTCCGGTTGCTGTTGCGCTTTGAGGATGCGCCGCGAAGCCACGAGCATATCCTGTGAGCCTCTGTTGATCTCCCACAGCGTACCGGCCAGGTGCTCGAAATCCACATCGGGCTGTGTGTTCAGCCACACTTGATAGGGAAGCTGAGTCTGGGCCTGCAAAAAGTAATGCTCCAGGTTGCCTACCACCAGCGGGCCGGTTTCCGGATACCACGTCGGGAAATAATCGAAATTCCCGACAATCTTGAGCGCGAGCACCGTCGACGTTTCATACGCCAGCACGGTGACGTGGACGGTATCGCCGATTTGGAGATAATACGTCTCCATAAAATCCCGGGGGAGCAGGACGCCATTCTCGGTGATGGCAAGCTGGTTCATCAGTTCTCCCAGTGAAGCCGGCGCAAAATCCGCACGCCAGAAGGCGACCTGTGAAAAATCCACGCGATCCACACCGATGAACGCGCCGGACTTGAAGCCGTCGCCCGTTTGCACGAGCGCCCTATAGCGCCCGATGCGCGCCGCGGCCTCGACGCCGGGCGCGGTGCGATACTCGGATACCGGGAGGAAACGCCAGCCCGTCTCCTCGCTGCCGGGGCGGTCGGACATCACAATATCCCCGCCGCCGCGCGCGTCGCCGGTATCGACCAGGCTTGCGTCGGCGCCCACCGCGTAGAACTGCTGGTCGTGCAGGTGGTTTTCCAACGTGGCAGACAGCGACGCCGTATAGGTCGCCAGGCTCAGGGTGAGGATGAGCAGTCCCAGCGGCGCGGCGTAGAGACCGGGCGCGCGCGCCAGTTGCCGCGCGGCGAGCAGAAAGCCCACGCTATGGGTCTGCGCGCCCAACCAGGCCAACGCCTTCATCAGCCAGGGGAGCACGCGCAGGGTGATCAGCGCCAGGGCAAACAGGCTCAAAGCGGGCGCCAGGAACAACAGCGGGTTTTGCAATGGATCGGCGGGCAGCGTCTCAGTGGAAACCGCCGCGCTGCCTTGCTGGCGCAGCAGATACGCGCCGTATCCCGCCGGGATGAGTAGCAGCACATCCAGCCACGCGCGCTGCCACCAGGGCGGGCGCAAGACGCGGGCGCGCTCTTGTTTGTACGTGACGATGGTATGCCGCGCAGCTTCCAGGGCTGGCATAACCTGGGCAATCAGGGTGGCGGCCATCGCTACGATGCCGAGCCGCGCCGTGCCCCAGGTCATCCCTACGCGCAAATCGGTCGCCAGCGTGAACTCCAGAAAACTGCGAACCTGTCCGATGGTGTAGGCCAGCAGCAGACTGAGGGGCAGCGCGAACAGCAGGGCCACGCCGCCGAGCAGGCTCCCTTCCAGCAGGGTGACGCCGCTCACCTGACCGGCGGTCGCCCCGCGACTGCGTAAGACGGCGATCTGGTTGCGGTGTTGTTCCACCATCAAACTGATGACCAGCACGACGAAGACCACGATCAGGCTGATGACGGGCACGCTGAACGCAAAAAGAAGCCGCATCAACTCGTTGGCCGCCGTCTGGTAGCGCTGCAACACCTTGACTGCGTCGGTATCCAGGATCGTCCCCGGCAGAATCTGGGTGGCGGTGCGCCGCAGGCGTTCGATGCGGGCCAACAACGGCTCGATATCGCTGAGGTAAATTTCGTCTGCATCCATCGGCAAGTACCAGAGCGCCTGGTAGACTTCGTCGTCCAGAGCGGGACTGATACGGTTGGCGAACGTGCTTTCTGCCACGAATACGAGGTTGTTTACGGGAAGCTGGCTGTAGTCCCAGAACTCGGCGCGCCGGTCGAGGGGCTCCCATATCCCGACGACGCGCAGCTCGAATTTGGCCGGGGCGGCCCCGTAGCCGTGCATAGCGCGCAGGTCATAGGCGATGTAGGTCTCCCCGATATTGATGCCCATCTTCTCGGCAATGGCTCTGCTGATGGCGACCCCGAACGCCCCGGCGGCAGGCGCAGTCTCCGTTGGAAAAGCGCCCTCGACGATGGTGATATGTTGTTCCGGTTGGCCGATAGCCGCCAGCCCGATCCGGTAGGCCGGTTGGATCTCGGTGACGCGCTCGGCATCCTGAGCGGTGAAGAGGCCAAACGTGCCAGTGTTGAACAACCGCGCGCCGGGCACGTTGGGCGAAGGCGACAACTTCAAATCGCGGTAAACCTGAGTGTCGAAGTAGCTATCGAGCGGGCCGATGTCTTCCCATTGGATTGGTGCGGTGAACGAACCTGAGTAGCGCCACACCAGCGCGACAGGGGGACGAATGACCAGCCCGCGATACTGCGGCGTGTCGGAGAACAGCCCCTCGCTCAGCACCCGGTAATAGGTCGCCTCGGCGTAGAGCGGGATGCTCATCACGAGCGCGATGGCGATGACCAATCCCAACAGAATCGCCAGCGCCAGTCCGCGCTGCGCGAGCAGGCGCTTGAGAGCAAGCATACAGGAGGCCCAAAGACGAAGAAGTGTTTTTAGCATATTGATGAAACAGAGTCTATATCCAATAGATGTTTTTTATCTCGGTTGGGACGGTCGGAGTTTGACGCCAGCGCGCCAGGGACGCTCTCTTGACGCGCTGGCCCTGAGTTTTCAGCTCGTTTGAAACGCTGCCATATTGGGTTATTCGGCAGTGGAGGGAGGAATCCTTTTTTCTACATCGACGGGTTGAGCTGCCGACGGTGTGTATACCAGCTTCTCGAACGGAATCACGCCAAACCTCACCTCCACAAAGGGTTCGCCATCCCGCACTCCAACCGCGCCGTAGCCGCTGGCGGTGCTGAGGAAGGCGCGGAAATCGCCAGGGATGTTCGGCTGGATGTAAAGCACTTTCTCCACCGCGTCATAGCGAACGCCCGTCAAGCCTTGCAGCAGGCCGTAGGACGCCATCGCGCGGGCGTACCAGTGCCCGCACTCATACTCGTCGAAGGGATTGCGCACGCGGCCATCGTAGCGGTCGCGGGCAGTACGCACGATCTCCAACCCCGCCTCGACTTCGCCGAGCAGCATCAAGTGCGATGCCACCTGGTATTCGATGCCGGTCCACACCTCGTTGCTGTAGACGAAGGGGAGCGTGAGCGCGTCGTCGCGGGGCCAGGTGCAGAGCAACAAACCGCCATCCTTGCCCAACGCGAACGCCGGACGCTGCGGGTTGACGTGCTCCGACAGATCGCGCCGCAGGTTATAGCGATGCACGGCCAGCAGATGGTCGCGCACCTGCTCACGATCCAGGAACTCTCCCACCCCGCAGACCGCCGCGATCCACGCGCCGAGGACGCCGTCGGCGAGGCAGCCGTTGCCGTACTGGTATTTGGGGCCTTCCTTTTCCAACAACGCCTGGGCTTCTGGCGAGTAGTTCACATTCCAGCTTTGTTGCTGCTGCGTGGGATCGCCTGCGCGCAGACCCGTCCATTGGATTTTCTGGATGAAATACTCGCCGTTCCACAACTCGGACTGCATCGCCGCGACGCCCTTTTCCAGCAATTCCGCATAGCGGGGGATCGCTTCGCCAAGCGCATCTGCCATCAGCGTCGCCGCTTTCAGCGCGCCCAGGTAGAACGACGTACACATACCGTCCGGCCCCCAGAATTCGATGTCGTAGGTGTTGTGGTGCGGCTCCACGAGCGTTCCGGTATGGTCGGGATCCCACGTCTCGATGCAATAGTCGAGGCTCTGCTTCACCTTGGGCCAGAATGTGCGCAGCCATAGCTCGTCGCCGCCGGTGCGCCACTCGCGGTAGACCTTCATCACGCCGCCCAGTTGACCGTCAGCGGCGGCGTGGAAATCGTGGGCGACGGGGCGGATGGGCAGGTTGGCGCGGAAGGTCTGGTGGCCGCGCTCGTCCTGGTCCACAAAGAACTCCGTGTAGCGCAGCGAGCGTTCCAATTCGGGAAACAGGTGCGGAATGGCCTGCGCGTAGTTCCAGACGTGGGTACACGAGCCGTGGCAGCAGCCGTGCGTATCGCAGCAGCCTTCCCAGCACCATAAGTGGCCGTCGGTCTGCCGCTGCACCGTGGGCGACTTGAGGATGGTGAGGTTCGCGGCGACGGCCTCGACGACCTCCGGCGGGAGCGTGGTATCGTAGAAGCAGCCGGTGAAGGCTACCGTGCGCGCGCGCAACTCGTCGTAGTGGGCGCGCCAGTAGGCGTTGACCGCATCGATGTCCGGGAAGACGCTTGCGTACCAGGGGATATGTGTCTCCGGCTCACAGCCGCATACCTTGCCGTCTCCACATGCCTGATCCTTGCCCACGCGCAACCCGGTCTCCGGCGCGTGCCACGCCAGACGCAAGCGGATAGTGCGCGTCTCACCCGGTTCCAGGCGCAATGGCACGTAAAGACTGCCGCCGGGACTCGGCGCGCCCTCCGTTACAGGCCCCGCTTCAGGCAGTGCGCCTTCCGCGATGGTCTTCCAGACGACGGTGGGCGCATCGAACCAGCCGCCACGGAACCAGGCGCAGTTGACGGCGACAGCGCCATCGTCCACCGTGGCGCTGAAGGCGGCGCGCTCTTCGGGTAACGCCAGGGTAAAGCCACCCTCCGCAGCCAGCACCGCGCCGAGCGGCGCGTTGGGCGGCACGAAAAAGTTGCGCGCGTGGAAGGAGAAGACAGCCTCGATGGGCGCACCGGTGGGATTGGCGAAGCGATATTCCAGCGCCGCCACGGGCAGGCTGGAACTGTCCGCGTCGCCCGGCGTGAACGGACTCCAGCCGGTGAGCGTCACGTCCAGCGGGATTTTGGGATCGCGCAGCGTCACCGTCCCGAAAGGGAAGCGCGCCTCGAAGCTTGCCTCGACGAAGCGGGGCAGGCCGTAACTTGTCCCGCCCAGGCCATTGCCCGCGCCGGGTACGCCAAAGGCTTTCCACATCGGCACAGGGCCTTCGAGCACGCGGGCCAGACGGCGGGATTGTGATCCCGCCGGAACAGTCATAGAGAGAGCGGCGAACATCAACGGCTCGTTGAAGACGTCCGCGTGCCCGCGCAGCGAGACGTGCGAGAGCGCACCGACGCCTTCCAAACAGATCATCCCCGCGCCTATTCCACCCATTGGAAAGGCGACGCGATTGAGGTGTTTGCCGGTATACAGGCTGTTGTAAGGGCGTTTGGTCATTTTTTGGCTCCTCGTGTAGAATGGTTGCTGGTTGTGCTTATTCTTCGATGGCAATAAGATTATCTTCAGTCACGGGATTGTCAAGAAATCGGATCGGGTACCCGATGCAGAAATAGCACGCGCGATTATGCATTATTTTGGACCTGGCAAATTCCGTCTACTTTTTACCGTCTACTCACTCAAGTCGCTTGCCCGCTTGATCGCCTCGCGCCCAAAGCGATCGCGCACGGCGTCGAGGGCGTCTTGCAGGCGCTGGCCCTTCTCCGAGGGCGTCTCCCACAGCCCCAACTGCTGCAACGGCGGCCCCAGCGCGCTCACGCCGACGCCGATGAGACGCACGGGCTTGCCTTTGGGCCACGCCTGCTCGAACAGGTGCTGCGCGGCGGCGTAGATGACGTTATCCTGATCGGCCGGCTCCGGGAGTGTACACTGGCGGGTGATGGTGGTGAAGTCGGCCCAGCGCAGCTTGAGTTTGACGGTGCTGCCCTGAAGCTGCGCGCGGCGCAGGCGGCGTCCCACGCTCTCGGTGAGGTGTAGCAGCGTGCGGCGCAGAACAGCGACGTCGCTCACATCCTGCGCGAAGGTGGTTTCGCGGCTCAACGACTTGGCCTCGTACTCGGCGACCACGGGACGGTTGTCGATCCCGCGCGCGCGTTGCGCGAGATCGGCGCCGGATTTGCCGAAGCGGTGCACCAGATCGGCCTCGGGCCAGCGGGCGAGATCGCCGATGGTGTGGAGGCCGAGCGCTTCCAGGCTGGCGGCGGTCTTGGGGCCGATGCCCCACAGTTCACCGATGGGCAACGGGGCGAGGAAGGCCGCTTCTTCGCCCGGCGGCACGACCTTGATCGCCATCGGCGGGCTAAGACTGCGTTTTTCGGCCTTGCCGACATTGTTGGCGATCTTGGCGATGAGCTTGTTGGTCGCCGCGCCGAGGGAACACGGCAGGCCCAGTTCATCCCAAATCGCGGCCTGGAGTTCGCGGGCGATGCCCTCGGCGGACGGGCGCAGGTCGCTGACGTCGAGAAACGCCTCGTCGATGGAGATTTGCTCGACCAGGTTGGTGCGGTTGTAGCAGTGCGCCATCACCTGCTGCGAGTATTCGTCGTAGACGCCGTGCCGGCCGGGGACGACGATAAGCTGCGGGCAGAGCAGCAACGCGCGGCTCATCGGCATCGCCGAATGGACGCCGAACAGCCGCGCGGGGTAAGAGCACGAGGCAACGACGCCGCGCTCGTCGGGCCGCCCACCCACGGCAAACGGCTTGCCGCGCAGCGTGGGATCGTGCAGTTCCTCCACCGCGCAGAAGAACGCATCCAAATCCAGGTGGATAATCTTGCGTGGCATTGTATCCAGAGGGTGTTTTTGGTTTACGGGCGTACCCGCAAACCAAAACCCCCCCAATTTACAGGCTTTAGAACTTTTCCGGCACGAAGGTCTGGTACTCCATCGGCGGGCGGACGTAGGCGATGTCGTTCTGGCGCGGCGGCAGGTCGATGGAGCCGGGCGTCAAATCCTGGTAGGGGATTTTGCTGAGCAGGTGGCTGATGCAGTTGAGGTGCGCGCGCCGCTTATCGTCGGAGTGGACCACGTACCAGGGCGATTGCTTGGTATCCGTGTGGGCGAACATCTCGTCCTTGGCCTTGGAGTATTCGATCCACTTCTTGCGCGATTCCAGGTCCATCGGACTGAGCTTCCAGCGCTTGGTAGGATCGTCGAGGCGGGCCTGGAAGCGGCGCTCCTGTTCGTCGTCGCTCACGGAGAACCAGTATTTGATGAGGATGATGCCGGAGCGGATCAGCATCCGCTCGAATTCGGGACACGAGCGCAGGAACTCGCGGTATTCCTCCTCGGTGCAGAAACCCATCACCCACTCCACGCCCGCGCGATTGTACCAACTGCGGTCGAAGAGCACCATCTCCCCAGCGGCCGGCAAGCGATCCACGTAGCGTTGGAAGTACCACTGCGTCTTCTCCCGGTCGGAGGGGGTGCCGAGCGCCTCCACCCGGCAGATACGGGGATTGAGCCGTTCGGTGATGCGCTTGATGACGCCGCCCTTCCCGGCGGCGTCGCGCCCCTCGAAGATGACGACGACCTTCAGCCCTTTCTCTTTGATCCAGTAGTGAAGCTTGACCAGTTCGACCTGGAGTTTGCGCAGTTCTTCTTCGTAGGTCTCCCGTTTGAGTTTTTTGGGCGGCTGTTTGCCGTTCTCCTTCTTGGGTGGGACTGGGGGCGCGCTGGCGGTCTTGACCTTCGGCGCGGCAGGCTCTTCCACTGCGGCTTCTTTTGGACTTTCAGCGGTTTGATTCTTCTTTCCCTTTGGCATTGTGACCTCCGAAAATGGTCTTTGTTCGTCAGATAATCATAAGTCATGTCGTTGGGGCTTTGCCGGCATATCTAGATTGTAGCACGTCTAGGCAGGTGGTCAATATGCTTACGCTCTCTTGAAATGTGGAGGCTTTTCAGTTTCCCAGATGCACGTATACTTTGGCTGAATCAGTTTACTGACTCTATCTTTTCCCGGAGGCACGCACAATGACGAAATTGCGTTATCCTGCGACACACACCGTCGAACAAGTAGATGACTACCGCGGGACGCTCGTTCCCGATCCCTACCGCTGGTTGGAAGACTTGAACGCGCCGGAGACGCAGGCGTGGATCGAGGCGCAGAATGCGCTGACGTTCTCTTACCTGGAACAGATTCCGGGCCGCGAGACGATTCGCGCGCGGCTGACTGAGCTGTGGAACTTCCCCAGGTTCGGCGCGCCGTTCAAGCGTGGCGGGCGCACGTTCCAGTTCCGCAATAGCGGTCTGCAAAACCAGGACGTGCTCTATGTGATGGCGACACCCGGCGACGAGGGCCGCGTGCTGCTCGATCCCAACACATTGTCCGATGATGGCACAGTCGCGCTGACCGGCGTCGATGTGAGTGGGGACGGGCAATGGCTGGCCTACGCCGTGAGCGCCAGCGGCTCGGATTGGAAGACGTGGCGCGTGCGCAACATCGAAACCGGCATGGATTTACCGGACGTGGTGGCATGGAGCAAGTTCTGCGAGGCTTCGTGGCTGCCGGATAGCAGCGGCTTCTTCTATGGGCGCTATACCGCGCCGGAAGCAGGAACGGAGTACGCCGGAACGAACTATCACAAGAAAGTCTACCTGCACCGCCTCAATACGTCGCAGGCGGAGGATGTGCTCGTCTACGAGCGCCCGGATCACAAGGAATGGGGATTCTACACTGAAGTCACCGACGATGGGCGTTATCTGGTGTTGCTCGTCTCGCAGGGCACGGACCGGCGCAACTGCGTCTTTTACAAAACGCTGCCCGACGGCGAATTCGCGGAACTAATCCCCACGTTCGATGCCCGTTTCAACTTCATCGGCAATACCGGCTCCGAATTCTACTTCCTCACCGACTTTCACGCCCCGCGCGGGCAAGTGCTCGTCATCGATGTTGAACGCCCGGCACGGGAGCACTGGCAGACGTTGATCCCCGAAGCTGCCGACACGCTCGAAGATGTGACGCTGGCCCACGGCGAGTTCGTGGCGCGTTATTTGCACAACGCGCATCACCGCCTGCTGCGCTTTGGATTGGACGGCGCGCCGCGCGGTGAAATCCCTTTGCCGACGCCAGGCTCGCTCCTGGAAGTCCACGGTCGCCGTGAGGACGTGGAACTGTTCTACACCTTCCACTCGTTCCTCTACCCACCGACGGTCTACTGCTACGATTTCGACCACGCCGCGAGTGAGGCGCTGGCTGCGCCGAACCTCGATTTCGATGCGACGGCTTACGAGACGGAACAGGTCTTCGTCACTAGCAAGGACGGGACGCAAGTGCCGATGTTCCTCGTTCATCGCCGCGACTGGCACAAGGACGGCCAAAACCCCACGCTGCTCTACGGCTATGGCGGATTCAACCTGGCGCAGCCGCCGGTCTTTATGGTGTGGCGGCTGGTGTGGCTGGAGATGGGCGGTGTGCTGGCGGTCGGCAACATCCGCGGCGGCGCGGAGTACGGCGAGGCGTGGCACGAGGCGGGCACGGTCCACAAGAAGCAGAACGTTTTCGATGATTTCATCGCCTGCGCTGAGTATCTGATCGAGGAGAAGATCACCTCCACACCCAAACTCGTGATCGAAGGGCGTTCCAACGGCGGCCTGCTTGTGGGCGCGTGTCTCACCCAGCACCCCGATCTCTTCGGCGCGGCGCTGCCCACGGTGGGCGTGATGGACATGCTGCGCTTCCACAAGTTCACCATCGGCTGGGCGTGGGTGAGTGACTACGGCTGCGCCGACGATCCGGAACAATTCAAGACGCTTTACGCCTATTCGCCGCTGCACAACGCCAAACCAGCGTCCTACCCGCCTACGCTCATCCTCACCGGCGACCACGATGACCGGGTGATGCCCGCGCACTCGTACAAATTCGCGGCGGCACTCCAGGCCGCGCAGCAAGGTGACGCACCGGTGCTCATCCGCATCCAGACGCACGCCGGGCATGGGCCGGGGAAGCCCACTGCCGTCCTCATTGCCGAGCGCGCCGACATGTGGGCGTTCGTGGCGCAGGCGTTAGGCATGCCGGGCGAGCAATAGTTCAATCAGCAGATTAAGTAGACGAAGCAGATTTTTTTACTGCGTGCAAACAAAAATCCGCTAAATCTGCTTAATCTGCTGACAAAAAATAAGAAGGCATTGTGAAGAAACGGGTTTACATCGTTTACACAGGTGGGACCATCGGTATGCAGCCGACAGCGGAAGGATACGCGCCTGCGCCCGGCTACCTCGCCGCGCAACTGGCGGCGATGCCGGAACTGCGCGATCCTGCCATGCCCGATTACGACATCCACGAGTACGATCCGCTCCTGGATTCATCCAACATGACGCCCGCCGATTGGCTCAAGATCGCGCAAGACATCGCAACGCACTACGCTGATTACGACGGCTTTGTCGTCCTGCACGGAACGGACACGAT
This sequence comes from Chloroflexota bacterium, assembly GCA_022707725.1. GTDB lineage: Bacteria > Chloroflexota > Anaerolineae > B4-G1 > SLSP01 > DSWT01. The sequence goes on from JAKJAB010000045.1 coordinate 14,008, forward strand.
GGCCTACACGGCGTCGGCGCTACCGTTTATACTGCAAGGGTTGGCGAAGCCGGTGATCCTCACCGGATCACAACTGCCGCTGTGGGAGGTCCGCAACGACGCGCGCGAGAACCTCATCACCGTGATGCAGATCGCCGCCGCTTACGCCATCCCCGAAGTATGCCTCTATTTCGGCGACAAGCTGCTGCGCGGCTGCCGCGCTGTGAAGGTCGACGCGGTCGGCTTCGAAGCGTTCGACTCGCCCAATTACCCGCCGCTGGGAACGGTGGGCATCCATATCGACGTGCATTGGGAGAACATCCTGCCGCTGCCGGCCCCAGGCCTACTTGGCGTTCAGTCTATCGGCGCGGCGCATGTGGGGACGCTGCGGCTTTTTCCGGGTATGACCTCAGATTTCATTGCCAACGCACTGCGCCCGCCGTTGCAAGGGCTAATTCTGGAAACTTATGGGGTGGGGAACGGCCCGGTCAACAACCGCGCGTTTATGGCGGTGCTGGAAGACGCCATCGCTCGCGGCGTCGTGATCGTGGATTGCACGCAATGCCTCAAGGGGACGGTGGACCTGGAAGGCTATGCGACAGGCTCGGCGCTGGCCCGGATCGGCGTGGTGAGCGGCTTCGATATGACCGTGGAAGCGGCGCTGGCAAAGCTGTTCTACCTGTTCAGCCTTGAAGCTGCCGTAGGCAGCGACTTTGTCAAACAACAAATGCAGATGAATCTGCGCGGTGAATTGACGCGGTGAGCCAGCATCACTCCTTACCGAAATTTCGCGCTTGCGTCGGATCGCAATCCGACGCTCCCGTGAGCGCGGATTGTGATCCGCGTGAAGCCCATTTTGCCCCCCTGCCTGTCATAATCCTATTGCTCGGCGCGTTTGCGCTGCGCGTGTGGAACCTCGGCGGGCCGAGCCTGTGGTATGACGAGGCGTATCTGTGGTGGGTGACCCGGCTGCCGTTAGGTGAGATGTTGTCGTTGAGTACACGTGAGTTGATCCCGCCGCTGTCCTATCTGCTGCTGCGCGTGTGGCAACCGCTCGCCGGAAGCAGCGAGTTCGCCCTGCGATTCCTTTCCGTCCTCTTCGGACTGCTTACTCTGGCTGCGCTGGCCCGCATCGCCCGCCGCTTGACCGGTCAGCGTGCCGCCGCGACCTGGGCGCTCTTGTTCGGCGCGCTCGCCACGCCCCTGCTCTGGGCGGCGCGGGAGACGCGCATGTATGGCGCGTTCATCGCATGGACGCTGCTCGCCGGCATGGCGTTGATCGAGACGTTGTACGCCCGCACTTCCTCCCTTCGTCGTCGGTGGGCCTGGCTGTGGGGTGGCGCGCTGTTCGGCGCGCTCGCTACGTTGACGCTCTCCGCTTTCTGGCTCATCGGGCAGGCGCTCTTCGCGCTCGTTGTGCTACTGCGCCGTCCGTGGCCTGTTGTGCGTGCCTGGATGTGGGACATGTTCTGGCCGACGCTCGCGGCTGGCGTCTTGTTTCTGCCCTGGGTGATTGGCGCACTGCACAGCCTGGATGTCAATGCCACCTACTGGGCCGGACATCTGCCCATCGCCGAATTCTTGCGCATCACGATTGCCGGGATGACGGTGTCCGAATATTGGTCACTCACCTCGCATGTGGCCATAAGCGGT
>JAKJAB010000460.1 GCA_022707725.1 Chloroflexota bacterium
CTTGTTCGCCGGGATCAGCTCGACGCCAAAGGCCCACAGCGCGGTGAACGCGATCACGTCCCCGTGGCTCACCGCGATGACGTGCTGCCCGGCGTACTCGCGCCGCATCTGCGCCAGGAATTCCCGCGCGCGGGCGACGACATCCGGCGGCTGCTCGTAGGTCGGATCGACGCCCGTGTACAAGTCCCAGTTGCGCGACAGCATCGTCTCCAGCGGTTGCCCCTCGAAGAAGAAGCGCACCTCATTGAGCGCCTCGGACGAGTATAGCGGTACGTCAGGTCGCTCTGCCAGCAAGATCTGCGCCGTTTGCTGTGCGCGCAATAGCGGGCTGCTGAAGACTGCCGCCAATGGCGCGTCACGCAGCGCCTCCGCTGCCGCCCGCGCCTGCCACTCGCCGAATTCGCTCAGTGCGAATCCCGGCAATCGCCCATAGACAACCTTACCTGGATTGTACACCTGCCCGTGCCGAACGAAAGTGATCTGTGTGTGTGCAGATTGATACTCTATGATTATTCTCCTCGAAAAATGTCAACGGATGAAACGGATTGGGAAGAAAAAATCCGTTCAATCCGTTGACTAAAAATAATGCCCCAAGCACGCCCGCAAACAGCGTCACGCTGATGTAGCTGTTGATGTTGAAAAACGCGACGTTGATACGTGAAAGGTCATCTGGCCGCACCAGGCTGTGCTCGTAGATCAGCAGCCCGGCGATGACGGCCAGCGCGAGCCAGTACGGCCAGCCCAAAGCGAGCGTCTGCCCCAAAACGATGAGCAGCGTGATCGTGACGACGTGGCACAGCGATGAGAGTCCGAGCGCCACAGGAACGCCAAACCGCGCCGGGATCGCGTGCAGCCCCGCCGCGCGGTCGGCCTCGACGTCCTGGCAGGCGTAGATGAGATCGAACCCACCGATCCACAGCGTTACAATGCTCAACAACACCCACGCCGGGACGTCGTCTGCCGTGAACAACGACCCGCGCACCGCCGCCCACGCCCCCATCGGCGCCAGACCGTCGGTGAAGCCGAGGATGAAGTGTGAGAGCCACGTGAAGCGTTTGGTGAACGCATAGCCCACCAGGAAGAGCACTGCGCCCGGCAGCAAGATCAGCGGCAGCGGTCCCAACTGCCACGCCGCGATGCCCAACACCAGCCCGGAAACCGCCGTCCCCACCCACGCCGTCGAAAGCGCGATGCGTCCGGTGACGAGAGGCCGGTTCGCCGTGCGGGGATTCAGCGCGTCGAGCGCCCGGTCTGCGATGCGGTTGACACCCATCGCCAACGTCCGCGCCGCCGCCATCGCCACAGTGATCCACACAAATTGCGACCACGTTGGCCACCCCCCCGCCGCGAGGAACATCCCCACGTAGGCAAAGGGAAGGGCGAAGATCGTGTGCTCGAATTTGATCAGTTCCAGGAAATCGCGGATTTTGCTCAACACGCTGGAATTATACCACGGTATGTAAGCGTTCAGCTTTCAGTGATCAGCTTTCAGCCAGAAAGCCGCTGGCGGCTGATCGCTGACCGTTGTTAGCTTGTTTCCGTTTCGCGCATCTTGTATATAATCCCCTCTATGAAACCGAAGCCTTTGCTGTTATTCGTTCTTGGGATTTTGCTTATTGCTGTAGCCGACCTCAGCGCCGTGCAGCTTTCCGCGCGGCGGCAGTTCCTCACCCGTGGTTGGGAGACCGGCTTCCCCGCGCCGTTGGCCGATACGGAGTTGCCACGCGGGTGCGTCAACGCTGCGCTGGAACAGTACGACGCCGGCCGTTTGATTTGGGCGCTGGACACGATTGCCAGCGGCGGCTTCACCTGGGTGCGCCAGCGTTTCGCCTGGGCCGACATCGAACCCGCACCGGGCGAGTTCCGTTGGGACACGTGGGATGCGCTCGTGGAGGAGGCGACCGCACACAATCTGCACCTGATCGCCGTTCTCGATACCGCGCCCGCGTGGGCCGGAGTGCCGCCCGATCCTGCCGCGTTTGCGCGGTTTGCCGGAACATTTGCCGCCCGTTATGGCGACGCGCTGACCTACTACCAAATCTGGCACAATCCCAACCTCGGCGACGCTTGGGGTGGTTCTGCAGACGCATACAGCTACACCGCTTTACTTGCGAGGGCGGCAGACGCGATCCGCGCCGCCGACGCCGACGCGCGCATTGTGCTCGGTAGCCTCGCCCCCACCGTCGAAACGGGCGAGCGCAACTACGCCGAAGACGTGTTCCTGGAGATGCTCTACGTCGCCGGCGCGCAGTCCTACTTCGACGTAGTCGCCGCGCAGCCCTACGGCTTCTTCGCCGGGCCGGAGGATCGCACGATGAGCCGTGAAGCATTCACCTTCTCGCGGGCGATCTTGATCCGCGAGGCGCTGGAAGCGCACGGCGACGGGAACAAGGCCGTGTGGATCAGCCATTTTGGATGGAACAGCAAGCCCGCCGGCTGGCCCGGTCCCGATTCGATCTGGGGCAGCGTGGATGAAACGACGCAGGCGGAATACACCGTCGCAGCGCTGACGCGGGCGGAGCGCGAGTGGCCGTGGGCGGGCGTGATGTGCGTCAACGGCTTCCAGCCGCGCCCTGAAGATTCGGCGCGACTTGTCCCTGACGCGGAAGAGCATTGGGGCTTCGCGCTGGTGGGGCCGGATGGCGAATTGCGTCCGGTCTACACGGCGTTGCGCGACTGGAACGCCCGCCCGCGTGTGGCGACGCCCGGCGGATACAACGCCGGCACATCGCTGGCGGACTTCGACGGGACGTGGACGCTCGGTCCGCAAGGCGCGGACATCGGCCAGAGCGGCGACCGCGTGACGCTGACGTTCGAGGGCACAGGCGTCGCGCTGACGGTGCGGCGCGGACCGTACCGCGCGTTCCTGTTCGTCACCGTCGACGGGGAGCT
>JAKJAB010000461.1 GCA_022707725.1 Chloroflexota bacterium
GTCTGCGGGCGCAGCAGCCCCACCTTGAGGCCCTGTTCACGCGCCTCGCGCATGACCGAGAGACAGATCCGCCCGACCATCCCGTAGGCGATCAGCAGCAAATCCGCGTCTTCGGTCTGGTATTCCCGCCAGCGCACCTCATTGGCTTTGATCACCGCCAGCTTGCGCTGTAACTGCAAGTTTAGTTTTTCGAGCTGCGTGGGGTCCAGGTAGAGCGACGTAATGACCCGCGATTCGCGCCCGGCATTGCCCGTCACCGCCCAGTCGGGACGCTCGGTGCGCACCGGCTGCATCGGCGGCGCCGATTCCATCATTTGACCGAGCGCGCCATCTCCCGCCATGAAGACGAGTGTGCGGTACTTTTCTGCCAGATCGAACGCCAGGCCCATCATATCGATCAATTCCTGGACATTGGCGGGCGCCAGGACAATGGGGTGGAAATCGCCGTGCCCGGCTGATTTGGTCATAAAGAAATAGTCGCTCTGTGAGGGTTGGATGTTGCCCAGACCCGGTCCGCCGCGCATCATATTGACAACCACAGCGGGAACTTCGGAACCGGCGATATACGAGAATCCCTCCGCCATCAGGCTGAAGCCGGGGCCAGAGGTGGACGTCATCACCCGCGCGCCCGCGCAGGCCGCGCCATAAACCATGTTGATCGCGGCGACTTCGCTTTCGGCCTGCAGGAACACGCGCCCCTCATCGACCATCCGCCCGGAGAGGTGTTCCAGCGCCTCACTCTGCGGCGTGATCGGATACCCGAAATACGCCTGCAAACCGTACCGCAGGGCCGCCTCTGCGAATGCAACGTTACCTTTGAGTAATTCTTTGGTCATTGTGGGACCTCCTTCTATGCCGCCGGCGCGCCGGCGACCGCCGCCGGCGCGCCCACGCGCCGCGTCTGGCGCTTCTGCCGGTAGACGGTGAACACCACGTCAGGGCATATCCGCGCGCACGAGGCGCAGCCAATGCACTTCTCGGCATCGGTAACGACGACGGGATGATACCCCTTCGCGTTGAACGCGTCCCGCGACAGCGCCAGGATATTGGAGGGGCAGACATACGTACACAACCCGCACCCCTTACAACGATCAACGTCAATAACGACGAACCCTTTAGCCATAAAAGCCTCCTTGGTGGTAGACAGTAGACAGTAGATGGGGAAGGCCCCCCTGTCTACTGTCTACCGTCTACTTACTTATGTAGATTTTGCGCGGCGACGAAGGACAGACCCCGCTCGGTGAGCGCCCAGGCGGTGCGGTTCGTCGCCTCCATTTTGTCCAGGAAGTTGAGCAGCAGATTGTCCCAATCCCCGGCGGCGATGACCTCCGTTTTGTCGCGGAAATAGTCGAGGATGTCCGACGGGCGTTCGCGCGTCAGCTCGACCTCCGGATCGCCGCCCTCGTGCTTGGCGGAGATGTTGGCGACGTGGTCGGCGATGGCGCACAGTTCGTCGCGGCGCAGATACGGCTGCCGCACGATGCTCTTATACGTCTCGGTGATGTGATGTTCGAAGCGCACCACGTCCTCGAAACCGAGCGCCTTGCGGAACTGCGCTGTGATCTCCATCGTCTCGTTGTTGATCGAGTTGCTCCAGTTGAAGCCAACCAACGGGGAGGTGCCGTCGCCGCGAGCGAAGAGCTTCGCGCCGATTAGCGTCCACAGGCCGGCATAGGGGTTGTCGTTGCCCACAAACACCGAAATCTTGAACTCGATATCTACTCCCAGGCGGTAGAGCAGATAACCGAGCAGTACCGTGCCAGAATTGACGTTCAACACCTGCCGGACGCCATACTCGGTGTAGTAGTAGAGGAACTCGTCAAGCCACTTGAGCGCGTGCTCGTTGGGCTGCCCCACCCCGCCAAAATAGCCGGTGATCGTCGCCGGGCCGCCCAGGTGGATGTTGGAGCCGTCGGTACCCTTCGTATCCAGCGTCTCCACGTAGCTGGAGCCGATGATGTTCATCGCGGCGGCGAAGGCCGGCAAGTCGCCGTCGGCCTCCTGCTCCTTCATCTTGCGCACGCGGATGAAGCGCCCCGGCATGAGCGTCCCCTGGGCAATGGCGCGTGTGGCGGCCTCGATCACCCACGGGAAGTACTGGCACGCGCTCACCTCCAGCGTGACGGCGAAATCATCGGCAAACGTCATCGTGTCGGCTGGCGCGCCGAGGACTTTGCGCCGGTAATCAGCAATGCTGATGAAGGCGTTTTTGTCCCGCTGCGCCTGCAACCATTCGAGATCGGCCAAAAATTCAGGCCGGACGGCTTTGACGCGCTCGAGCAGCGCAGGGAGTTGGCGCGCCTGCTGCGCCTTGTGGTTGATCTCCTCCGGCGTCCCGTATTTGGCGACGACAGCGAGGAAATCGTTGATGGCGCGCGTATCGGGGTTGAGAAGAATCGCATTGAGGTCGTCGAGCCGTTCCACAGGAATCTTCAACAACTGACGTAAATCTTCGCTCATCCGAAACCTCCTTGGGGGGAGGTAGACGGTAGTCGGTAGACAGTAGACAGGGAGGGAGAAACCCGTCTACCGTTTACTGTCTACTGTCTACTCCAGAAGCTTAAGCAATTCTGCGTATTCCTCGTCCTTGATCGTGAAGTAATTCTCCGGTTGCGGGAATGTGTGGTCAGTCACCTCTTGCACATAGCCCTTCAGCCCGTTGAGAATCACCTCACCCGCGTTGCCAAACACCTTCGCCATGCGTGGCTTGAACTTGGGGTACAGGCCGAACATGTCGTGGTAGATCAGCAATTGCCCGTGGGCGTGTGGCCCCGATCCCAGGCTGATGATGAAGCAGTTTTTCACCTTCTCGGTGATGATCTGGCACACACGGTCGGGAACCATTTCCAACAAAATGGAGAACACCCCCGCCTCTTCGA
>JAKJAB010000462.1 GCA_022707725.1 Chloroflexota bacterium
TTCCCTCACCCTGGTAGAGAGAATGGCCCGGCGTGAACGTCAACTGCTCGCAGATTTCGTAGGCGGCGGTTTTCTTGCCCTCGGACATGTATGGGTTGTAGGCGGTGTTGCGGTTGTACCAGCCGAATTCTTTGGCGACCTTGAGCGTCAGCTCGAAGGCGTCGTCATACGTGCCGTCCACCAGCAACACGCGCGCGCCGTAGGTGAGGTGTTGCGCGATTTTAGCCTGCGGCGCGGTCTTTGGCACGAAGATGACCGATTGCAGCCCCGCGCTCGCCGCCAGCCCGGCCAGGGCCGCCGCCGCGTTGCCGGTGCTCGCCGTGGTGACGGTTTGCGCGCCCGCTTCCCGCGCTTTGACGACGGCCAGCGCCGAGGCGCGATCCTTGAACGACGCCGTCGGGTTCATACCGTCGTCCTTTAGCCAGACGTGCTTCAGCCCTAGCGGCTCGGCCAGGCGCGGCGCGGCGTAGAGCGGCGTCCATCCCACCCGCAGCGGCGGGACGGGCGAATCCGGCTCGACGGGCAACAGCGGTTTGTAGCGCCAGATGCCCGTATCGACAGGGCTGTGCGCAAGCTGTATGGGAGAAACCCTTCCCTTGATCGCCGCGTAATCGTATACCACGTCCAAAATGCCGTCGTCGCCATGTTTGGGACAGACGTAAGCCACGTCGTCCACGGCGTATTCCGCGCCGCAGATCGTGCATTTAAGTCCAAGAACGTTATCCATGTCATTCTCCTAGGGCGAAGTTCAGAGCATCGGGCAGCTTTTTCTCGAAGTCCGCCGGGAAACTGTGTTCCAGGTCTGGATACTCGTCGAACGTACACACGATGCCATAGTTGGGGAGCAGTTCCGCCAGTTGTTGGGCGATGCCGTAGCAGTATCGATCCCTTTGCCCGGCAACAAGGTAGACGCGCAGTCCACGGTGATCGTGGGTTTCCAGAAAGGGGATGAGGTTGGCGACGTTCATCAAAAACGGCCCCACCAGAATCAGACCCCGCGCTTTGATCGCGCCGCTGAGCACCAGCCAGGCCGCCAATCCGCCGCCCTGCGAAAACCCGGCCAACACCACGCGCTCGGGATCGATGGGATAATCGTTGCAGAGGGTGGCATAGCGTTGGCGGACTTCCTGCTGCGCCCATTCCCAATCGTTCCAGGTGTACGCGCCCGGCGAGTACATCTGCGAGGATTGCGGCAGCGCCAGAAACCAGCCCGCCGGCACTGCGGAGGACCAATGGTCGGCCTCGATGCTGGCGCTGGCGCCGTGCAAGGCCAGGAGCAGCGGATAGGGGGCAGGCTGCGTCTCCGGTTGGAAGGTTTTCATCACCGCCACGGCATTCGCCATCGCCTGCGCGCGACGTTCCTCGCAGATATGCACCAACTGCTCGAATTCCGCATCGCCTGCGAGTAACTCAAAATCCGAGTCCGTTCGCAGCCCGCCGTACCAGTATCCTGTCTCAACAGCCTCTTTCAGCAGGCTGAGGGTCAGCGCCTTGTCGTTGAGCCGGCTGGCCATGGTCATACGCCAGGAATAGATGACCTTCTGCGCGTATTCCGGGAAAATGTGCGCCTCCCGCGTAACCAGGTCGAGCGCCTCGGCATACGCCCCTACCTGCGCAAGGTGGTCGAACTGTTGTTCGACTTTTTCCATTCTTGATAGATCGCTCATGTGAGAATCTTCCTTCGCATTCACTCACGATATCTACGTCAGATGTAACCGTATTGGGCAGCTTCCTAGATACGAATTCTACCGATCCGCCAACAGGCCATTATCGATCAGGAATTGAGTAAGTTTTTCTTCGAGTTGTTCTATCTGACTGTACATGATGTTGTCCACATCCTCCAGCAACTCGTCTATGCTTCTATCGTCATCACTCCATGAGTTGATGACCTCGTTCCGGCCGTCGACTGTTGGTGGGACTCCAGCAGGGAATAATGCGCTTACTCGGTCTACTTGGGCACGAACAACGTCAGTGCCAAGGAGATTCAAAGCTATGAGGCATTCATTGAGTCGATTTGCGCCTGAGTTGTAGAAGTAGCTGATCAATCCTCCGTTCTCCGTCGAATCGATCAAGGACCTAATATCTAGCCAAATCTGCTCGGCTGGTGTTAAGTGCAAATACCCTTCACCCCGCAGTTTATCACAGACTGCATACCATTTCTGAAGATCCAGCTCATCCATCCGGTTCTCCTCATCCATTAGATTGCAATTGCCAAGTCACCCACTCAGATTTACGCCGGATCAGGAACAATCCGCGTTCCCGTCTCGCCGCGCAGCGCCGGGATGATGTGCGCCGGGTCGGTGATGAGCGCCTCTTTGCCGCCCGCGTCGAGATACCAGAGGATTGCCTGGATTTTTGGCAGCATACTGCCTTTGGCGAAGTGGCCTTCGGCGATGTACTGGCGGGCTTCGAAAGCCGTCATCACGTCGATGGCCCGCTGGTCGGGTTTGTTGTAGTTGATGAAGACCTTTTCGACGGCGGTGGAAATGAGGAACAAGTCCGCGTCGATCTTCTGCGCCAGCAGCGACGAAGCGTAGTCCTTGTCGATGACGGCAGCCGCGCCCAGGTAGTTGCCGTGCTCGTCCTCGATGACGGGGATGCCGCCGCCGCCCACGGTGATCGCGCAGATGCCCTGGTTGAGCAGCGCCTGCACCACGTCAATTTCGATGATCTCTTTAGGCAGCGGTGAGGCAACCACGCGCCGCCAGCCGCGCCCGGCATCTTCGACCACCGACCAGTTCTCTTCGGCCTTACGCCGTTGCGCTTCGGCCTCGTCCATGAAACCGCCAATCGGCTTGGTGGGATGCTGGAACGAGGGATCGTCTTTATCCACCAACACCTGCGTAATCACCGTGGCGACGCTCTTCTTG
>JAKJAB010000463.1 GCA_022707725.1 Chloroflexota bacterium
TTCTCCCGCTGCCGCTGACGTGCAGGCTGAACTGGAGGCATTATGATCACTTACACTAACCGCAAAGGCGTAACGTACACGCTCTGCAAAGGCGTCACCAAGACCGGCAAACCGCGCTACTTCTTTGCGCGCGAGCCGCAGGGCGAATTGGTGGAAGTCATTCCCGAAGGCTACGAAATTCGGGAGAGTGTCAACGGCGTCGTCTCGTTGGCGAAAGTGCGCCCTGGGCACATTCTGGCCGAGGAAGCGGCAGTCGTAGCCGCTGCCATTCAACGGCATCCCCAGGGGCGCAATTATCGGGTGGACGTCAAACCGGATCGCATCGACATCTACGAATTAGCGGGTGAGGGTATGGGTGAAGTTTTGGCGACCTTCGGTGACGTGTTCTCCCCAGCGTTGCTTGCCAGGATGTTCGCCAACCACGAGCGTTACAGGCAGTATACAGCGGTGATGCGCTTCATCCTCACCGACGCAGAACAACGCCTGTTCCGCGCCGAGCGGATGTGCTACCGCAGCAGCGTGGATGGCTGGCTGCCGTTGTACAATATCGGAAGAGCGCCCATCGAGCACCTGGCCCGAAGTTTAGTGCCTACGTTGGGCACAGATGCGTTTTTCGAACTCTATTGAGAGGGAGGGACAAAGCGCACAATCGTTTTTCCGCTTGCACCCTGCAACTTTCCATACTATACTTGTCTTTGGAACAAAAAAACGCCCCGTGATGCGCAACCATCCGGGACAACAACTACCGGCGACTGTCGCGCCGTAGTGGGCATAATCATACGCGCGATCGGAATCGCGACACCCGCCCCCGCGCGTCGATGTGCTCATTTAAGCCGACGCCGGGGGCGGTATCTTTGAGAATTCAGGAGCCATCATGGAACAACCCCATCTCAACTGGATCGCCAACTTCATCTGGGGCATTGCCGACGACGTGCTGCGCGACGTCTACGTGCGCGGCAAATACCGCGACGTGATTTTGCCAATGGTCGTCATCCGCCGCCTGGACGCGGTGTTGGAGCCGACCAAAGACGCTGTGCTCAAGATGAAGGCGGCGCTTGACGAGGCCAAAATCGTCAACCAGGACGCCGCGCTCAAGCAGGCGGCGGGGCAGGCGTTTTACAACGCCTCGCCGTTCACGCTGCGCGATCTCAAGTCCCGCGCTACGCAGCAGCGCCTCAGGGCCGATTTCGAGGCCTACCTCGACGGTTTTTCGCCCAACGTCCAGGAAATCCTCGACAAGTTCAAGTTCCGCAACCAGATTCCTACGCTCGTCGAGGCCGACGCCCTGGGCTATCTTATCGAGAAGTACCTCGACCCCGCCATCAACCTCAGCCCGGCGCCGGCGCTCGATAACGACGGCAGTGTAAAACTGCCCGGCCTCGATAACCACGCGATGGGCACGATTTTCGAGGAGCTGATCCGCCGCTTCAACGAGGAAAACAACGAGGAGGCCGGGGAACACTTCACGCCCCGCGACGTGGTGCGGCTGATGGCGCAACTCGTCTTCCTACCCATTGCCGACTATATTGAGTCCGGCACGTATCTGCTCTATGACGATACGTGCGGCACCGGCGGGATGTTGACTATCGGCGAGGAGACGCTGGCGGAACTGGCGGCACAACACGGCAAGGAGGTATCCATCCACCTCTACGGGCAAGAAATCAACCCGGAAACTTACGCCATCACCAAAGCCGACCTGCTGCTCAAGGGCAAGGGGCAGGAGGCCGAGACGATGGCGTTCGGCTCCACGCTCTCCGCCGATGCGTTCCCCGCTCTCGACTTCGACTTTATGTTCTCCAATCCACCTTATGGTAAGAGCTGGAAGACCGACCTCGACCGGATGGGCGGCAAGGGTGAGATGCGCGATCCACGCTACGTCATTGCGCACGCCGGAGACCCGGAATACAGCCTTATCACCCGTTCCTCCGATGGGCAGTTGATGTTCCTGGTGAACAAGCTCAGCAAGATGAAGCACGACACGCCCCTGGGCAGTCGCATCGCCGAGGTCCACAACGGCTCGTCGCTGTTCACTGGCGACGCGGGGCAGGGCGAGAGCAACATCCGCCGCTGGATCATCGAGAACGATTGGTTGGAAGCGATCATCGCACTGCCGTTGAATATGTTCTACAACACCGGCATCGCCACCTACATCTGGGTGCTGACCAACCGCAAGAGTGAAGAGCGCCGAGGCAAGGTCCAACTCATCGACGCGACCCAATGGTATGCGCCGCTGCGCAAGAACCTGGGCCAGAAGAACTGCGAACTCTCCGCCGCCGACATCCAACGCATCGTGGACGCCTTCCTGGCCTGCGAGGAAACGGAGCAATCCAGGATTTTCGCCAACGCCGCCTTCGGTTACTGGAAGGTCGCCGTCGAACGGCCCTTGCGCCTGCGGGTAGACCTTTCCGCCGCCGCCCGCGCCCGTTTGCGTGAAGCCTGCGCCGCCGCCGGGGAAGACGCGCTGGCCGCCGCCGCCGACCGGATCGCCGCCGACCTCGGCCCCGGCCCGCACCTGGACTACAACGCCGTGATGGCCGCGCTCGAAAAAGCCGCCAGTTTCCCCCTCACCAGGAAGCGCCAGACCCTGTTCCGCGACGCGCTCACCGAAAAGGACGAAGCCGCCGCGCCGGTCATCAGCGCCGTCCACAAACCCAGCAAAGCCGCCCCCGACCCCCTCCACGGCAAGTTCGCCCTGGGAACGCCTAGCGCACCCGAAGGCGAACCCCGTCTACGGTCTACCGTCTACCGTCTACTTGAATACGAACCCGACCCCGACCTGCGCGATACCGAGCAAATCCCTTTGTTAGAAGAAGGCGGCATCGAAGGCTTTTTCCGGCGCGAAGTGCTGCCCTACGTCCCCGAC
>JAKJAB010000464.1:0-239 GCA_022707725.1 Chloroflexota bacterium
CTGCACCCGCGCCGCCACCCGCGTCGAAGACCCACTTACCGCCACATCGCAGCCGCCTGGAACGCCGGCGCTCGTCGTCGAGTACGCAACGCCTGTGACCGCTGCTGAGGCGGCTACCACAAACATGAATAATGCCAGGTCCGCAGACGCGCCTCCTGCCGCCACCGCGCTACCCGCAGAACCACAGGTGTTCATCAGACACCCCGTCGAACCGGGGGATACGCTGTGGGGATTGGCGG
>JAKJAB010000464.1:269-2855 GCA_022707725.1 Chloroflexota bacterium
CTCGGCGCGTCGACCATCGTCAAAGCCGGAGACGTCCTCGAAATCCCGCCGCCTGACGCCTGGGAAGCGGCCTCGACGTATTGGGTGGTCTACGAAGTCGCCGGCGGGGACACATTGAGCGGCATCGCGGCGCGCTTCGGGCTGACCACGGCGGCGCTCGTCCAGGCGAACGATCTGGCCTCGGCGGACTTCCTCTCGATTGGACAATCGCTCATCCTGCCGTTGCGCGCGCCCGCCCAGGTGCTCGTAGAAGCGCCCATGCCTACGGACACGCCTATCGTCCTGCAACTACCCACGCCGACGCCGGCCTCGGCTTCCCCCGATTCCACCGTTGCGCCGACGGTTGTTGCGGTGGCCACCGTCGCCCCGCTGCCCGCCGACATCGCCGCGTGGCCGGGTGAAGTGTGGCGCATTATGAACGAGACGCGCGCTGCGCACGGCCTGCCGCCCTACAGCTACAACGACACGCTGGCCCTGGCCGCGCAAGCGCACGCGGAGGATTGCTCGCAGCGCGGCTCATGCAGCCATACCGGCGCCGACGGCTCGGACATCAAAACGCGCGTCCAGCGAGTGGGCTATACCGGCAGCTACGCCGAATGTTGGGCCGTGCGCCCTTCCCCGCAAGGCGTGATCGACATCTGGATGGACGAAACCCCGCCCAACGACCCCCACCGCCGCACCGTGCTGCACACATGGTTCACCGAAGTCGGCATCGGCGTCGCGCCAAGTCCGTGGAAGGGCTACTACTACGTGATCGCGGATTTTGGGCGGCCCAGGTAAAAAGAAACAAGGGGCAGGAAGCAAGATAACAAAAACTCCGGAGTTGATGCAAGCTCCGGAGTTTCTTCAAATCTCAGGCAAACATATAGCAGTTAACTCGTCAAGACAATCAACAAGACCTCCAGAACAAAGGACAGTACCACCCAAATCAGCGCAGCACGACAGAAGTTACGTGTATTTACGTTAACATCTGGTGGCCCAAATGCCCAGAATAGACAACTCAGCAGACTCACAATTGGAATGGACAAGACAAACAATGTCCAAAACCAATCCTTTACAGATACTGGCTCAGCAGGATCCTTCATAGGTTTATAATACGTCACATGGTTGGTCTCCATATCACGCCCCTTTCTCACGCTTCTGGCACACCTTTGTGCTGACCATCGGATTGTTGCTTTTCTTTAGTACTACTTCTTTGCCTGGGTTTTGTAATAATGATGCTTGACTACCCAATGTGCGCTCGATCTCGAAATGCGGTGGGTTTTCCAGGTGACGTTTGACCGTGCATAACTGCGCTGCTTTGACCAACGCGCCCTGGTACTTTTTGGGGAAGCCGGCCGGCAAGTCGATGTCGAACTTGACTCGCGAGACCAGATGTGTCTGCGGATCCCATGCCGCGCTTTGGCGAATGCGCAAGCCGTCCGTCGGCAATCCGCGGTTCTGGCAAAAGCTCAACACGTAAATCCCCGCGCACGTCCCAAGCGAGGCGAGAAACAGCATAAACGGCGAGGGCGCCGAATCCTCGCCCCCGTCTGAAAGCGGCTGGTCCGTCTTGATGACGAAATCGCCATACGCTGCATCGACGCGCGCCCCACCGGGAAAAGAAATCACCATCTCCATCGCCATACTTTCGCTCCTTTTTGCCAAATTGGGTTTCCAAAACTATGCCGGCAGTTTACCCTGATTTCGCACAGCGACAAACGCGGTGTGAATGGTACACGGATTTCACGGATTCTACGGATTTTTTGCGGGCGCGGTCGGGAGACCGGCTCGAGCGGAGAGAAACTGGCGTTATCCCGTCCAGAACGCGAGCTGGCGCGGGGATTGGCGCCCGTTCAGCAGGATGTACGGCGCGGCGCGTTTGGTAGAGATGCCCAGCTTGCTCAGATCGCTGAGGAAGCGCAGTGTGCCCTGGCGGCGCGCGCGGAGAACCCGGTCGGCAGTGGTGGGGCCGATGCCGGGGATGCGCAACAGTATTTCGCGGGCGGCGGTGTTCAGCTCGACCGGGGCCTGGCTCAAATGGAGGTCCGCCCAGGCTATCTTGGGGTCTTCGTGCAACGGCAGGTTGCCGTCCTGCTGAAAGGGCAGTTCTTCCACATCGAAACCGTAATCGCGCAGGAGGAACGAGGCCTGGTACAGCCGGTGTTCGCGGTGCAACTGGATGGGTGGGTTGTGCTCCAGCGGCGTGTCGGAAACCGGTGCGAAACCGCTAAAGTACGTCCGCGCCAGTTTCAGGTCCCGGTAGAGATAGGCCGACGTCATCAGAATCTCCACGTCCGATTCACCCACCGCGCCGACGACGAACTGCGTGGTGATGCTCGGTTTGCGCATCGGCATGTTCTGGCGCAGCTCGTGAATCCAGCGCAGGCGTTGCAGCAATTCGTCCGAAAACGTTTTATGCGGCGCGAGGTCGGCCAGGCGACGGGCGTTCGGCGCTTCGAGGTTCACCGAGACGCGGTCCGCGTACTGCATCGTCGCGCTGATCTGGTCGCGCTCGGCCCCCGGCATCACTTTGGCGTGCAGATAGCCCTGGAAGCGATACTTGCGGCGCAAAATCTCCGCCGTGGCGATGATGCGATCCTGCGT
>JAKJAB010000465.1 GCA_022707725.1 Chloroflexota bacterium
GTTGGAGCCGCAAGGCGCCGACTACCGCGCCTGCGCGAATTTCGGGCCGTTATACGGGTAAAGAAGCAAGATGCAGGAGGCAAGAGGCAGGGGTCAGGAGGCAGGAGAAAAGAATCTTGCATCTTGCACCTTGCATCCTTTAAGGGTGATCAACAGCGTCGCGCCGATTCGTATCTGCGACAACGGCGGCTGGACGGATACGTGGTTCGCCGAGCATGGGAAAATCTTCAACATCGGCGTGTATCCCTACGTCGAAGTGCAGATCGAGGTGTTCCCCTATGAGCGGGGAACGGAGCGCATCGTGCTCTACGCGGAGAACTATGGGGAGCGGTTCGCCGTCCACCCGGACGCGCCGGGCTACGAACGCCACCCGTTGCTCGAAGCGGCCATCGAGCGGATGGGCGTCCCGCAGGAATACGCGATTCAGGCGACGCTCTACTCCGAAGCGCCGAGCGGCTGTTCGACAGGCACATCGGCGGCAGTTTCCGTGGCCTTGATCGGCGCGCTGGACCGGCTCACGCCGGGGCAAATGACGCCGCACGAGGTGGCAAACACCGCGCACGCTGTCGAAGTAGAGATGCTCGAGCAGCAGTCAGGCGTGCAGGATCAACTGTGCTCGGCGTATGGCGGCATCAACTTCATCGAAGTGTACAAGTATCCGTATGCATCGGTGTCGCCAATCCAGGTGCCGAATGCGACCTGGTGGGAACTGGAACGGCGGCTGGCGCTGATCTTTCTGGGCAAATCGCACGTCTCTTCGCTCGTCCACGAGAAGGTCATCGCCGAACTGGAAAACGAGGGGCCGGACTGCCAACGTCTGCAAGACCTGCGGGTGACGGCGGAGAAATCGCGGGATGCTGTTTACGCGGGCGATTTCCTGGCGCTGGGGCAGGCGATGATCGAAAACACGGCAGCGCAAGGCCGCCTGCACCCCGATTTGATCAGCCAGGACGCGCGACAGGTAATCGAGATTGCCCAAAGCTACGGCGCGCTCGGCTGGAAGGTCAACGGCGCGGGAGGCGAGGGCGGCTCCGTGACGTTGCTGTGTCCGGCGCTCTCCTACACCAAACGTGAAATGCTGCGCGCGATTGAAGCGGCGAATCCGCTGTACAAGCATATCCCGATCTACCTGAGCCGCTACGGGCTGCGGATATGGGAGCAGGAATCGCATAACGGCGGATGCTAAACAAGATGCATCAAAACAACTGCAGGTGGTTTGTAAGACCACCTGTGGTTTGTGTTTGATGCGGTCTCTGTTCAGCCAGCATGGTAATGTGCGTACTCATCCAACAGCCGGCGAATCAGCCGTTGGTAGGAGACTTTGTGCTTCGTTGCCTCTTGTTTGAAGAATTCGATGCTGGCTCTGCTCAGGGCGATGGTGACTTTGACTGTATCTTCCCGGAATACTAATTCGGACGGCGGTGGCAGAAAATCTGCCACCACTTGCACTTCACCCAATGGCTCGTCGCTATAGTTTATTTTGTTCTTCATAGATTTGCTTCCCTTTTCGCCAGTAACCTGCGCCAAAAATACGTATGCGACCATTGCGATATGTAAATCGTACGGTCAGGATGTCCTTGTCAACCTTGCCAAGGCAATAAAACCGTTCCTCGTTCTCTGTGCTGTGCGTCAAATCCTTGAGAATAACACGATTCGGATCGGCAAAAGCATACTGCGCCAAGCCGAAAGAGATACCATGCTTCTCCTGATTGGCGCGCTCTTTGTCAGGATCCCATTCGAACGTTGAGGTTTGACGCATGTTCATAGCTTTATTATAGCGGAAGTATGGCGATTTAGCAATATCTGGTCGTCATTTTGACAAAAAAGCCCGACCCCGATGTATGTGCTTGTCGAGATCAGGCCGTGTTAGTCGTGATTTATTGGCTACTACGCGGCATCTCCCGGCTGGCGAGGATGTCGATGCCGGTATCCAGTGCGTTCGCCAGCACGATCTGGTCCATTGCGACGGGCGCTTCGAGTTCAACCTGGCGCAGCGCCTCCAGCAGTTCGAAGAGGCGCGGTTTGGGGAACGCGCTTGCAGTGTAAACCGGCACCAGCGGGTGGATGCCGTCCTTCACGCGCACTGTCGTCGCGGCCATGCGTCTGGGGTCGGTCAGCTCGCGGCGCGCGTAATCCTCGCCGCGTTTGCAGGTGTTGCCGTCCACGCTGAGCAGCGTTTGTCCCTCGCGGGTCACTTCCAACGAGCACCCCATCGGGCAGGTGATGCAGATCATTTTCTCGGTAATCGGCATAGTATCCTCCAAAGAACTCTCAACGGATTGAACGGATTTAGACGGATTAAGAAAACAGAATCCGTTTCGTCCGTTGAATCCGTTGGCTATTTTGTTTCGATACAGCCGGTTTCGGCCATCACTTTCCGCAGCGCGGTGACGGCGACCTTCATCCCCTCCGCGCCGCTGAAACCGCTGCTGTGCCCGGCGATCTGTAAGTGCGGCTCCAAGGCGAGCACGCCTTGATAACCAGCAGCTTTGAGATGCGTCAGCAACTCCGGTAGCTGCCCGTCGCCTTCGCCAGCAGGAACGACGTGACCGTCGCTGAGCACCGCATCCTTGATGTGGACATAGCCGATGAGGTCCCCGACCATCGGCCAACCGCGCTCGACGACGCGCTCCTCACCCACCTGGACGAAGTTCGCCGAATCCCAGAGGAAGCGCAGGTGCGGGTTGTCAATCGCCTTGACGACGGTTTCGCAGCGCGCCAGCGTGTCGGTGACGATGCCCTTCTCGTTTTCGAGCAGCAGGACAAAGCCCTCGCGCTCCGCCATCTCGGTCAGCTTCGCCAGACGCGCGGTTGCCTCTGCGACGT
This sequence comes from Chloroflexota bacterium, assembly GCA_022707725.1. Taxonomy (GTDB): domain Bacteria; phylum Chloroflexota; class Anaerolineae; order B4-G1; family SLSP01; genus DSWT01. Next base: position 2,827 of record JAKJAB010000465.1, read on the forward strand.
AGTCGTCGTAGTGTTCGTTC
>JAKJAB010000466.1 GCA_022707725.1 Chloroflexota bacterium
GGGGCTGGATCAGACCGAGAAGGATTTGCCCTACATTCCCAAAGGCGCGACAGGCTTTGGGGTGCGGCTGTTTGTCGAACTGTTGCGCCGTTGGTGAGAAAAGGGGATTTGAAGGGGGCAAGATATCGCCCCCCCTTTTGTTTTATCCCTTGCTTTGGGTGTTCTTGAAACGTATGGCGGTGACCGGGCCACCGTCGTTGCGCAGAGCAACCGTCCCTTCCAGGCCGCGCTCCACGAGGCTCTTGACCAGATAGAGGCCCAGGTTGTGGCGCGTCAGGTTCAAGACATCGTCAGGGTAATCCGGCCCATCGTTGGAGAACTCGAACAGCGTCGTCCCCTCATCCTCTGCGGCGATGCGCACTCGAATTTCCGCCGTGTCGCGTCCGTCCAGGCCGTACTTGAGCGTGTTGGTGGTTAGCTCGTTGATGATGAGCGCCATGTTAGTCGCGTATTTGGCCGTGATCCGCACCGGGGCCGGGGTGATGGTGACGTTCACTGCAACGTCTTGCGGGAGCGTGCGCAGCGTCATCAAAATGATCTGGCGTGTCAACTCGTCGAGGGGGGGGGCGCCCACTCGGTCTCGGAAAGCATCGCGTGGACCTGGGCGATGCCCTGGATGCGCCGGATGAGGTCCTGGATGAGCGTCTGACGGTCACCGTCGCCGCCGTAACGCTGCTCGCTGTAGAGCAGCCCGATGATCGAGGCCAGATTGTTCTTGACGCGGTGGTTGATTTCGTAGAGCAGGGTGGTTTTCGTCTCGGCGTCGCGCAGCACTTGCTCGAACAGCCGCGCGTTTTCGATGGCTATCGCCGCCGTCGCTGCCAGTGACTCCATGATTGGAACATCCTCCTGGCTGAAGCAATTGATCTCGGTGTCCACCACCTGGAGCGCGCCGATGACACGTTGTTTGATCTTGAGCGGCACGCTGAGGATGCAGCGGATTTCTACTCCGATTTCTTCATCGATGCCTTTGTAGTGCCGCGGGTCGAGCCGCGTGTCGGGCACGATTACACTCTGCGTGTGCTTCACCGTCCAGCCGACAATACCCTGTCCGTATGCCACGCGGTGCCCGCGGATGAGCCATTGTTCCGAGGATTCCCGGCAGATCACAACGTTGGCGGCTTCATCCACCAGCCAGATGGAGGCCGCCCGCACGCCCATAATCTGCCGCACCTGGTCGAGGATCGAGGAGAGCACGGCGTCCAAATCCAGGCTGGAGCTAAAGACCTGCCCCGCCTGGTTGAGCAGATAGAGCGCGCGGTTGCGGCGCTTGAGCGTTTCCCCGATTTCTTCGTATTGGAGAATTTCCTTTCTGAGTTGTGCGATAGTTTTGGCTCGCGCTGCGTTTTGCGCTTCGGCTGCCGCGAGAGCAGCCGGGCACTTTTCGAGTTCGGAATCGGTCATACGTTAAGTATTCCCCCTGGTCCTATTGAACGGTGACTTGTTCGTACATTTGATAAGCGTTGCCGTCAAGATCTTCAACGATGAACCCGACGAGATATTCACCCGCCGGGGCAGTCAGTTCGGTCCAGGTGAACATCTGGGTACCGAAGGTCAGCGTACCGCCGGCCTGCCGCGAGGTCTGTGTCACCTGACCCTGCGCATTGAGATCGAGCCATTTGTCCAGCACGGTGAAGGTATCCCCGGTTTGCGGGAGGATTTCGCGCGGCGCGCCATTGCCATCTTCGCCGGTGAAACCAAATACTTGCTGCAAGACGCCGTTGGCAAAGTAGAGACGCGCATAGCGCGTTTCGCCACTGTCGGCGAAGGTGTAGATGCCCTCGACGGTGTAGACGGCCTCTTCATACGTCGCGCCGTAGGTGTGCGGCTCGAAGTTGGCGATCACGGTGTTGGCGCCGTCGTTGATGGCAAAGAACACCGGATCCCATTCGAACTCCATGGTGAAAATGTCGTTCGCGCTCCATACCGGATAGTAAACGCCGTCGATTTCGCGGGTCTGATCGCTTTCCAGGTAATCCGAGTCGGCCACGAAAATGGAGCTGGAAGCCTGGTCGTAGAATCCCACGAACAGTTTGATGTAGCCGACGCTTTCGCCGCGGATGTCCATGCTGAGCAGAACCGGTCTGCCCGGCGTTGCCACGCGGCTGGATAGCGTAATCGGCGACACCTGGATGGTGGACTTGCCCGGCGGGGTCAGCGTAGCGCCACGGTCGGGAACGACGATGGTGGTGGCAGCCGGCTGGAAGGTCCGCCCGGTGTAGTGGAAGGCCAGGAAGTCATCCCACAAAGACGTTTGCGCAAACTGTCCCGCCACGATGTTGTACGATTGGTAGCCGGTGACGGGCGAGGCGTAGAGCTGCGAGTTGGGGAAGTAAAGCGAGATGCCGGTCGCGCCGGGCTTTTTCGCGCCATGCTTTTCGGCGACGACGGCCTGGCTCAACGCGGCGAGCACTTTGTCGGCGGCTTGGCTGACGGCCTGGTTGCCGCTCTCGCGTTTCAACAGTTGGACAAAGTTCCCCAAATCGATGTAGGACGGTGGAACATTGTCCCCGAAGATGTTGGTGAACGATTGGGCGTAGCTGCGCGCTTGGGCGACGGTGCGCTGGTTGGCGTTCTGCAGGACATAGGCGAAATTGTTGACGCTGTCAATCAGCGCCGGCATCTGTGAGAGATCGACCGCCGTCAGCGTGCCGGCTTGCTCGAACTGTTGCGTCACCTGACGGGCCGATGGGGCCGCTCCGAAGAAGCCGCCCATCGGCATGCTCTGGCGTAACAACTCCGCGCGCGCCTGGTCATCGACCACCCGCTGGTCCTGATTGATGTAAGAATCGACGATGTTCTTCACCACTTCTTCCGCGCTGACGTCGGGGTTATAG
>JAKJAB010000467.1 GCA_022707725.1 Chloroflexota bacterium
CGAGTGCAAAAATCGCGAACAAAATGGACAAGGATTTCAAAACGCAAGTCGAGACCTGGTTGCGGGTACACCTGCGAGTACACGCGTGTATACGCGTGTGAATTCACCTGATGAACATTCTGATTATCTCCGCCAACGTTTGCATCTGGATGCAGCGAGCTGGTTTCAAACAGATGCGCCGGTACCGTACCTGAAAGCTGTCCAAGAGGCGGTATGGCAAGATCGTCAATTGGTCATTTCATATCGTCGTCGTAACGGTATGGTGAGTGAACGAACCATTTCACCGTATGGATTGGTGGCCAAAGCAAGTATTTGGTATCTGGTTGCTGCCACCGACAAGGGGATGCACGTGTATCGGGTATCGCGCATTGAATCTGTGCAAATGACCCAGACGCATTTTGCCCGCCCCCAAGATTTCGATTTAGCCGAGTTCTGGGCAGGTTGGGTGATCGGTTACAAGACCAGCTTGCCAAAATATCCGGTTACCCTACGTATTGGGCCAAACTTGATTCCAGCTTTGCCCTATATGTTGGGGGAAGGTGTGCGGTCGCTCATCGAACAAGCCCAGCCTGACTCGGAAGGTTGGCGAGTCGTGGACTACACTTTTGAAAGGATTGAAGAGGCTCAAACATACGTACTGGGAATGGGGGCATCCGTGGATGTCATTGCCCCTGAAGAGTTGCGAGCTAGCGTATTGAAGTTAGCCACAGATGTTGTAGCGCATTATTCGCGTTGAAATGTTACCCGCTAACGGTTTGCGCGTCAGCCGTGCTGCGACTTTCCCGACGTGCGCTGCAATTCGAAGTATGCCACATAACCGATTTTTCGCACCGATACCGGCCATGGGGCGGTGTCGGACTGCATGCGCTGATTAACCCGCCGGCGAGTCAGTGAAGCAGGTTTGCGCAAAAACGTAAACGTCGCGCTCATAAGCGGGGTTTTCCTGGTCATTACCGTGTCCGTATCCATCATATAGTTTCAGTTGGCTGTTGGGAATCAGCCCGGCCATTTCGGTCTGAATTTCGGCGGGAACAATCTGATCTTCAGCGCCCCCTGTAACAAGCGTCGGACAGGCGATTGCCGGCAAAAGAGGCCGGTTATCGAAGTCGAGCAACTCTTGGAGAACATGACGAATCAGGGTAGGGTCTCTTGGCGGCGATAGCCATGATAGGAGGGGCCTGAAGAATCTATACCTACGGACCGTACTTGGTCGAAGCGTCAGTTTGATTGAACTCCACGTGAACTCTGCCCACTTCTGCCGGGTTATCAAATCGAGCCAGTATTGCACGACGGAGCCAGTCTTGGAGTTTGAGCGATGGAGTGTTGAGCTTAGGATCAAGCCACGCACCTGCTCTGGCGCACGAATAGCTATGTGTTGACCGATTGGCCCTCCCGCTGAATTACATTCCAAGAGGCACGCGGGCCACTTTAACGAGCGTAGCACCGCCAGCATGTCCTCGGCATGATGCTCCAGGCCAAAGTGGTCAGGCACGGGTTGGCGGCGGCTGAGGACGAGGAGCCGGTAACGTTTTTGACGTTTGGCGAAGTAGAGTGACAACCGTGTTGCCGTCTGATCGAGCGTGGCCAGACCGTCGCCTGCGCCTGGAATGACAGCGATTGGGAAATCGCCGCTACCGAGGGTCATATAGTACAATACTGCGCCATCCCGAGTGTGAAATGTGCCAATCCGTTTTGTAAGTGAGAGCATTTTGACCTTACAGTACTCCTTGTTACCAAGCCAGGTGGGCTAACGGCCTGCTTAAGCTGCGGGTCCAACGGTGCGAACACGCCTCACCGGGTGACGGACTGTTGAACATTTTGGTAGACGTACTGCTCACCGGTGGAGTAGTCCGCCGCAGTCAGGCGATTGAGTGAGTTGTAGGTGTAGGTGATCGTGCGCGTCACGAGGTCGCCGCTTGCATTATCCAGCAGCGGTACAGGCGCATCCATCTCTGGTTGTGGCGTTACATTCCAGACCTACGGCAGCGGCGCGGCGAAGGTTTTACCCCGCCCCAGCAGCCCCGCTTGCACTGTCGTCGTGAGCACGGCGCTGGTGCAGCCGGGAAGTGTGCAGGGGTATCATCGCACTTCCGTTTCGCTCTCAGTCGTTTTCAAGCGTCAGCGTCGCCGTTTCCACTCCCGCAGCGGAGGCGGTGAGGGTGATGCTCCCCGACTGCCGTGTGGACTGGACGATGACTTGCGCCAGCCCGTCAAAGGCTTTGCGTCGCCAGGGTTCCGCCGGGACGACGATCTGCACCAGCCCTGGATCGCGGTTCAGCTCCTCCCATTGATGCTTTTTCCGCAGCCGCCGCCCGGTGACGGCGTAGTCGTTGCGCCCGTCCTTGAGGATGGCGTGATCGAGGCGGTACATCTGGTGCGGGTCGTCGCGCGGGACATCCGCCGCCAGCAAATGCCCGTTGACGTAGATGGTCTGCTCTTCCACGATGCTTTTGGTGAGCAGGGTGACGGTGGTTTCGGGCGTGAGCGCGGGCAGATCGAATGTTCCACGCACCACGATGAGCGGGTCCTTGTAGACCTGCCAGTCCGGGTCTTCATTCTGGAAGGCCGGTTTCCACTCCGTGTCGTCGAATCCGGCGGCGATTTCCGGACGTCTGTCGAGCCGCTCCACGGCCAATTCTTTGAGATCCACAATCGGCGTAGTGTTCACGCTTTCGATGAACTGCTCCGCTGCGTGGCTCGAAGGGTCGCCGTTGCCCACGCCGATGATTTTTCCCGGCCCGGTAGTTGTGAAGTGGATTTCGTCTTCAGCGGTGGGGACGCGCCGCCCCTGCGCGTCGTGTATCGCCACGGTG
>JAKJAB010000468.1 GCA_022707725.1 Chloroflexota bacterium
CCGCCGTCCGGTCACGCGTTCGATCAGCGCCTCGTTGGGCACGATGATGTTGAGCACACCGTTGATGGCGACGCCTTTTTCTGCCAGGGCCTTATCCAGTGCTGCGGCCTGCGCCAGCGTGCGAGGGAAACCGTCGAGCAGCGCGCCCGCCGCGCAGTCAGGCCGGCTCAGGCGATCCAGAACCATCGCAATTGTGATATCGTCGGGGACGAGCGCACCGCGATCCATGTATGCCTTGGCCTGTAAGCCCAGCTCCGTCTCGTTCTTGAGGTTGTAGCGGAACAGGTCACCACTGGCCACGTGGGGCAGGTTCAGATGTTCACTCAGGCGCGTGGCTTGCGTACCTTTCCCGGCAGCGGGCGGCCCGAGCAGAATGACGAATTTTGGCTTCTGGGTCATGAGTTTCTCCTTGTCGATATGGAATGTGATTTTATGACAGCGCGGCGATGGCGCTGGCAATCAACGCGGTAAAATGGGTGCGCTGGTGGTGTGCATCTTCGTAGCGCGCCCAGGCTTCAGGGAACGTGCGCACCAGACGACGGCTTTCAGTCTGCCGGAATTCCAGATATGCTGCTACATCCGGCGCATTGATCGGCGTGGGTGTCCATCGCAACTGTTCCTCCGTCGGACGCTGCCATGTCCCCCAGGTGATAACGTTGTGCAGATGCGCACAGGCGACGACGGCATCCTGCAGCGCGCCCAGATGATCCTGCAGCACCTTGAGTTCGCCGATGGCCTGTTCGACCTCTGTCCCCAGTACCTCGCGGAAGTATTCCAGTGTATAACGCAGGTATTTCGTGACGATGCGCATCTGGTGATAACCCGTCAGGTCGGCGTGGGCCTGATCAAGCCGGCTTTTGCAGGTATAGAATTCAACCAGCCGCGTGGCGATCAAGTCAGGGACGGCGATGGCGACGCGCGGTGAGGCGCTATTTGCGGAAGGAGAAGGCATGGGGATTTCCAGGTATGCTGTAAAAGCGTTTTTGAACTGCGTATAGCGCTCACTGTCAAGATATTTCAGTAGCTTCGACCGCGCGCGTGCATATTCGGCATCCCAGGCGCTCGTCAGCAGGGTAAGATCGGGCGGTATGCTTTTGGCGAACGCGCCCAAGTATGCCCGCGCTTTTTCCCGGAAAACGTCCATGTCGCGGACGCGGCCCAACACTCGTCCGGTGCGTTTGAGTTCTTTCAGATAAGGGGCGGTCGCCTCGGCGTCGATAGTGTCTGCGAGAACGAAAAATGCGGTGCGCATCCGCCGGGTCGCCACGCGCATATCGTGTAGGGCCTCAATGTCGACACCGGAGCGCGTTCCGGCCTCGCTGGCTATCATGCGCAACATGTGAAAGCGCAGCGTTTTGCGCGCGGCTTCGGCCATAGAATCACCGCCAACAATGCCAGGCCCCTCAGCAGGCGGGCCATAATCCGTTGGTGCTGACTTTGTCCGCGAAGGAGACCGCGGGGTTTCTTGCGCCTCCAGTGCTGCCAGTGCCCGTTCGAATTTGGAACGGGGCTCTGGTTTTAACCCTGGCATCTGCGCCAGTTTGTCAAGGATGGCAGCGAGGTCATATTCCGTTCCTGTGCCCTTAAGTTCGACCTCTAGCTCGTGGTACACTTGCTCGTAACTTTTCACAGTGTCAAGGCTGAGTTCGGCGACGAGGCGCTGCGCGTACAACACCTCACGTACCACGCGACGCTGTTCGAGATAGAGGAGTGGTTGTAGCCGCATCAGAGGATCAATCAACGCGAGAACACGCTGACGCGCTGCGCTGTCAGGCCATTGCTCTGGTGGAATCTCGATCCGCGCCAGCGGCGCTTCGACTTCGTCCCGGCGATGGATGTTACCCTCGGCGCCGTGCAGCGACTTGAGAGAGATGACCGCACACCCATCTTGCTCCCTTTGGCGGCACGCGTAACCGGATCGCAAAAGACTGCGATCCGACGTATCAAGATACGTGTCACGCATGTCCTCCACGCGCGGGGCCGAGATCGAGAAATACCCCAGGCGTTCCATGGCTTGCAAGTCATGGTAGGTTTGCGTATCTTGTATGATAAATTTCGCTTCGACTTCCATGGGCGTTCCTGACCCGAATAAAGCGGAACCATATAAGACTCTTAACACCCGTTCTTGCCCGTGCCGCTGTGTTATCAAGTGCGTAAGAGGTTCGCGGGCAAGCCCTAACCTGGAAGGTAAGGTTACGAGGCTATATCTCCATTATACGGATTTCTGTAAGAGTCACAAGTTAGATATTCGTTGCTTGATACTGGAAGCTCGATACTGGTACAGAGCATTTAAGGAACAGAAAATAGGGTATACTGTGCGGTGATGTATGAATTCCTGGTTAGACTCAGTGCGGGCATTCTGTTGACTGGCGACACGACGCGGGATGTGGTCGCGTTCTTGAAATACCACGATTGCTCACAGACGGCGATTCACAGCGCGGCGGTCGCGGCAGAAGCGCAGCGGATTGCTGCCACGGTGGGCGTGGAGCCTATGCGTGCGGCGCAGGCGGGATGGTTGCACGATGTCAGCGCCGTCATCCCGGCGGTGGAGCGCGTGACTGCGGCGGAGACGTTGAATATTCCCGTGTTGGCTGAGGAACGCGCACTGCCGATGATCTTGCATCAGAAGCTCTCGGTCGTTGTGGCGCGCGACCTTTTCGGCGTGACGGATGCCGATGTGCTGAGTGCCATCGGCTGCCACACGACGCTCAAAGCAGGAGCCTCAACGCTGGATAAAGTGCTCTTCGTGGCGGATAAGCTGGCGTGGGACCAGCCTGGTGAACCGCCATACCGCGATGCTCTGCAGGCGG
>JAKJAB010000469.1 GCA_022707725.1 Chloroflexota bacterium
GTGCCGCGCCTGGTTCATCCAGGAGCGAGATGACTGCCTCTTTGTAGGCGATACCTCCACTGCGCAGCATAAACAGCAAACCGCTGAGGACAGGCCATACCGTGAGCGAATCCAACGCGCGTGGCAGGCGGCTCATCGTTGCGCTGCCGATAGGCTGCACCGTTTCGATGATCAGCGCCAGCGGAAAGACGATGCCGCCCCACGCCGCCAGGTTGATTTCGGGATCGGCCAGCCGCGCAACGCAGGCGCTGTGCGCTGGCCCTTCGACGCTCATCAGCAGCCAACTGAACGCCAGTGGTCACTATGTCTGCGCAATGCGACGCAACGTTAGCTCTGGCGCCGGTATTAGCGATGTCGGTGTGTCCAAAAATCAGCGTGATCCTTTACGGTCGTTTGCCCGCAGACCACTCGCGAGCGGCAGCCAGCAAGGCGTCGATGTTTTCCGGGCGTGTTCCCGGCGAGACGCCCCCGCCGAACGAAAGGATCATCCCGCCGCCGGGCGCGGCTTTGTCCAGACATCCTTTCGCCCACTGTGCGACCTCTTCCGGCGTTCCGCGCGCGCCCATATCCAGGGGAGGCACGTTGCCCATCAGTGCGACCCGGTGTCCCATCGCCTCTTTGACCCTGGAGATATCGACTTCGTGGCTGAAGTTGAACACGTCGAAATTCGCATCGGCCAGACTTTCCAGCAGATGGGGGCAAGGGGTATCATTGTGATAGATGCGGATCAGGCCCTCGAACTCATCGAAGATGCGGCGGAGATACGGGTGAACCATCTTCCCGTAATGGCGCTTCGACACCATACCGACGAGGTCGTCCAGCACCAGGATACCCTCCGGTTCTTTGAGTGTGTCCAATTGTGCGTGGAGCCAACGAATGATGGATTCGGTCACCGTTTCGAGAAGCTTGCTGACCTTTTCCGGTTCGGTAGCCAGTCCCATCATCAGGGGGGATATGCCAAGCAACCACGAAGTGACCGTCAGCGGCCCACGGGCGCAGACCATTTTGATGCCCAGGCCCTCAGCCTGCAAACGCGCATCCATCATTTCGTAGAGGCGCAATACCAAAGGCATGAGGCCGTCCTCTTGTGGATTCACCGGTTTGGCATTCGCCCAGAAATCCAGGTCGGGCAGCAGTGGCTCGATGGAGGGCGGTCGATCGTTGAAAAATCGCACCTTGGCGCCGAAGGCTGAAGGCTCGGCCGCCATGCCAAACTCCACCCAAAAGCCGGGAATCCATACGGCTTCGGGGAAACGCTCCAACAATCCCTTGTTGATTTCGAGCCACTTCTCCGGAAAAAGAAAATAATCCCGCGTATCGATACCCGCGTAGCCGGGCAGCCACGGACTATCCACAATCAACGCTACCGGAACCTGTTCCGGTTCACCCAAACGCGCCGCGACCTTGAAATTGTCCCACAATGTGCTCATTTCACTCCTCCTTGAAAATCAGCGAATTGGCGAATCAGCGAATTGGCGAATCAGCGAATTGGCGAATCAGCGAATCAGCGAATCAAAAAGTCCAGTGCAACAAAGTATAATTTCTCTTTAGCGAGATGTCAAAGAAGCGATCAGTGAATCAGCGAATCATCAGATTGCACGTCCAGCTTCTAGTATCCCAACTTTTAGTATCGTGCAACCAGTAACCCACAACCTGTAACTCGCAATTCATAACTCGTAACCCGCACCTATTTCTTGCATATCTCCTGCTTTTGCCTATACTCGAAGTATGATCGATCCACAGCTTGCGAACAAAGTCGTCCTGATTACCGGCGCGAACCACGGCATCGGCGCGGCGACGGCGCGGGCGTTGGCGGTGCAGGGGGCGAAGGTCTTCATCACCTATTACCGCATGCCGCATCGCTACTCGGAGGCGGAATTGCGGGCGGCGCTCGATGCGGGCGTCGGCGGGGACGCGCTGTATTGTGCGCTGCAACAGCAGACGGCTGACACGCTCGTGAACGACATCCGGGCGCGGGGCAGTGTCGCTGTGGCGCGCGAGGCCGACCTGTCCGATCCCGCCAACATTCCGCTGCTCTTCGACTGGTGCGAAACGGAGCTCGGCCCGGTGGATATTCTGGTCAACAACCACACGCACTGCGTTTTGGAAACCTTCGATCCGGCGCGGGTGACGGACAGGGAGAGCGGCGTTCGCCTGCTCACCGCGCCGGTCATCGACGCGCACTTTACGATCAATGCGCGCGCGTATGCCTTGTTGATGGCGGAGTATGTCCAACGTTACCTGAAGCGGAACGCGCGCTCCGGTCGCATCATCAACTTGAGCACCGACGCGGCGCACGCCCACGAGAGCAACGTCAGCTACGCCGCCAGCAAACACGCGATCGAGTCCTACAGCCGCTCGGCGGCGGTGGAAGTGGGAAGGTACGGCATCACCGTCAACATCGTCGCGCCCGGCCCGATCCAGACCGGGTACATCACGCCGCAGTCGAAAGCCGAGATTGCCGCCGGGACGCCGCTTGGCTGCGCCGGCGAACCGGAAGATGTGGCGGACGTGATCGTCTTCCTCGCTTCCGAGCAGGCGCGGTGGCTAACGGGGCAATTGCTGTACGTAGGCGGCGGGTGGAGAATGGGACAATGAGTGTGCCCCAAGTCAAAGGAGTGTAACCGAACTTGTGGTACAGCCCCGATAATGAAAATGGGCGCCGGACTATCGGACTAACGACTATCGGACTATTTTCCGAGGAGTTCCCATGTGGAACTCCACACCAACGAGGATGAAAAGGATTTCCTCAACGGATTCAACGGAATTTAACGGATATTTTTCC
>JAKJAB010000046.1:0-5670 GCA_022707725.1 Chloroflexota bacterium
CATCCGTGAGTTAGTGCATCATTATTGGTAATACAATGACTAAACGTGACGTTATCCGCACTGTGTTGGAACACCAGCGCCCACCCTATGTACCGTGGTCGCTGGGTTTCACGTATGAAGCGGAGACGAAACTGCGCCAGCATTTCGGCCAGGAAGACCTGGAACCGTTCCTGCACAACCACATTCTCGGCTTGGGGAACGGCATCGGGTTCTTCACCGATTTGGGCAACGACCTGGTACAAGACGTGTTCGGCGTTGTATGGGATCGCAGCGTTGACAAAGACATCGGCGCAGTCAAAGGGCAGGTATTGCCAGAACCAACACTCGCCGGTTACACATTCCCCGACCCGCACGATCCGCGTTTTTTCGCGGATATTCCCGACCGGATCACACGCTACGAAGACCGGTTCCGCGTCTTCCAGATTGGCTTCAGTTTGTATGAACGGGCCTGGACACTGCGAGGTATGGAAAACCTGATGATGGATTTCCTCGACCACCCGCAGTTCGTCCAGACGCTGTTCAGCGCCATCGCTGATTACAATATCACGCAGGTTGAAAAAGCGTTGGAATATGATATCGACGCCGTTTACTTCGGGGACGACTGGGGGCAACAGTGCGGACTGCAGATGGGGCCACGTTTGTGGCGAAAATTCATCTATCCTGTGTTGCAAAGGATGTATACTGTCGTACATGACGCAGGCAAATACATCTTCATTCACTCCTGCGGAGACGTGGATGAGCTTTTCGACGATCTGATCGCCATTGGTCTTAACTGCTTCAACCCCTTCCAGCCGGAAGTGATGGACGTATTCGCGTTACTCAAACAGTATCGCGGGCGGCTGACCTTCCATGGAGGGCTTTCGACGCAACGCACACTGCCCTACGGTTCGGTGGATGACGTGCGCCGTGAAACGCAACACCTGCTCGACGCCGGACGCGAGGGCGATTATATCTTCGCCCCCGCGCACGCCGTCGAAGGCGATGTACCGCTGGAAAACATGCTGGCGTTCATCGAACAGTTACACACCCAACCCGGTTACAAGTAAATCCCGGGAAACGATGGCCTGGTAACGACTCAAGTGAGGGTGGAGACTATGCGGGGTAAGCTTGCCACATTGCACCTAAAAATCATCGGCAGTATTATCGCCACAACGGCGATTATCGTACTGCTGTTCTACATCCCTATGCGCCAGGTGCTGATGAAGAGCTACTCCGGCCTGGAAGAACAGATCGTACACCGCGACGTCCAGCGGGCAGTGAATCAGACCTTCGAAACCGTCGAAGATGTTACAACTACTGCCGCAGATTATGCCGCCTGGGATGATACTTATGTCTACATGGAAACACACGACCAAGCCTACATTGACTCAAACTACAACGACACCACCTACATCAACAACCACCTCAATATCATCATGTTGGTCGATACATCCGGAAAGATCGCGTATGCGGATGCGTATGATCTCCACAACGAAACCTTCATTCCAATCCCGGAACCATTTCTGACACTCAGCCCTGATGATCTCTTACTGACTCCCACGCGCTCTGAACAAAGCATAGAAGGACTTCTGGTGATGGGAAACCGCCCCCTGATCGTGGCGTCACAACCCATCCTCACCAGCAATTCTGAAGGACCGCCCCATGGCGCCCTGATTACGGCGCGTTTCGTGGACGAAGACCTCATCACGCAGATCGCCAAGAGTACGCAATCGTCGCTGGAAGTGGCTTGCATAGCAGATCCAGCGCTTGCGCCACACCTGCAGGCTGCCCGCGATAAACTATTGGCGAGCGCTTCCGATTTATTGGTCGAACCGGTCGATCAACAAACTGTCGCCGGTTACGCGATCTTGAACGACATTTACAAAAACCCGGCTGTGATTTTGGGCATTGATAACGCCAGAGTGGTCTACGCACAGGGCAAAACGACTCTAACCTATCTGGGCGCGGCTATCGTGCTTGCGGGCGTAGCATTCAACGCGGCGATGTGGTGGGTGTTGGGACGGCTGGTGTTTGGACGCTTAAGCAACTTTCGCGCCGATGTCAGCCACATCGGCACCATAGGCATTGCCGGCGATTTTTCCAGCCGTGTCCCGGTGAAAGGCGAAGACGAACTCTCCCAACTCGGTGCTACGGTCAACGTCATGCTCGACAACCTGGAACAGTACCAGAAAGAACTGCTGATCCAAAAACAACGTTTCGAGAATCTCGTCGCGGTAGCGCGCGCGACGGTAGAGCGTCCTGACCTGGAAGCCACTATGAAAAATGCAGTGGAAGCCGCCCGCGTCATCACCGACGCCGAACGCGGTAGCGTGTTTGTATTGGACGAACTCGGCGTGGTGACCTCCAGCATCCTCGCCCGCGACGATGTGAGCAGCGCCGAACGGCAAAAACTGGTCGGTCAGGTCATGGATATCGGGCTGGCCGGCTGGGTGGCGCGCCACCGTCAGGCCGCGCTAGTAGCCGACACCGAGCAAGACCCCCGCTGGTTCCCGCTACCGAACATCCCTTATGCGGTCCGTTCCGCGTTGGTCGTCCCCATCTTCAGCGGGCCACGCAAACTTGGCATCCTGACGCTCACGCATCCCGAAGTCGGGCATTTTAGTCAGGATGATCTGGAGCTGATGCAGGCTGCCGCCGATCAAATGGCCCTGGCGATCCGCAACGCGCAGATCTACGACGATCAGCGGCGGCTGGCCGAACGCCAGACGACGCTCTACGAAGTACTGCGGACCATCGGCACGTTGCTCGATCCCGATGCCGTCCTGTTGGTGGCCGTGGACAAAATCGCGGCGCTGACCAACTGGCCCGCCGTCACGATTCTTTTGCCCGACAAGAGCACCGACAAGTTGACATTGCGGGCCAGCGCAGGGCAGCTTCCTCTTCCCGAGCAATGGAGCATCGGACCTCACTACGGCAACATTGGACGCGCCTTCCGCACTGGCGAACTGCTCTATGTCGACAACACGCAGACCCACACAGCCGGCGTAACCGTGTATGAAAAAGCCGGTTCCCAGATCGTCATCCCATTGCGGTATGGCCAACGCACCCTGGGTATCTTGAACATTGAGCATGAAGGCGTCTATGCTTTCAGAGCCGATGATGTTGTCCTGGCAGAATCTCTGGGGGACACCATCGCGCTGGCGCTAGAAAATGCGCAGATACACAGCCATGTGCGCCAGTACGCGGCGAACCTCAATATGATGTACTCGTTGGCCCAGGCGACCGGGCGCTCGCTGGAACTTGAAACAATCCTTCCCGAGGCGCTGGATTCGATTCTGGATTCGCTGGAATTCGAAGCGGGTTTCATCAGCCTCTTCGATCCACAACGCACACGACTCATACTTGCCGCCACCCATGGGATCCCGGAGACGATGACCGAACAATTGCAGGCCGTCTTGGACCAGGAGGCGATCCGCGATTACGTCGCGCAACAGCGCATTCCTCTGTTGATCGAAGACCTTTCCAGGCAAACACCACTGATCGTGAGATTGAAGGCCGAAGCGCCTGAACTGTTCGAACGTCTTCAGGGCTGGGGAATACACACGTACATCGGTACGCCCCTGGTCCAGCAGGGCCAGACCATGGGGATGATTGGTATGGTCGCTCGTGAGACGCGTGTGCTATCTTCCAACGACCAGGCTTTACAAATCACGCTGGTCCAACACCTCGCGACGGCGATCACCAACACCAGCCTGTTCCAAGCCGTCACCGACGAACGCAGTCGCCTGCAGGCGCTCATCGAGTCCTCCAGCGACGGTATTATCTTCATCGATGCTAACCAGAGGGTGCCGATCATCAATGCTGCAGCACTCACATTCCTGGACTTGCCGGTCGCACCGCAGGAATGGATCAATCGTACCACCCTCGATTTTCTGGGCATCCTGCGACAGCGCGCGCCCGAAGCCGCACGCACGCTGATCAAAGAGCTTCGGCGCGTGCAACCCGCGGACGCGGAACCCGCTGAGGGAGAATTCGAAGTCTTCCCGCGGATCCTTTACTGGTATAATCTCCCCGTAACAGCTCAAGACACGGCGCTGGGCCGGTTGATTTTGCTCCATGATGTGACCGCCGAACACCTGGTAGAACGCATGCGCGAAGATTTGACACGCACGACAATCCACGACTTGCGCAACCCTCTCACCAGCATCTCCGGCGCGATCAAGCTACTGGAGAACGAGATGCAGGATACGCTCACCTTCGAACAACAACGATTTTTGAACATCGCCGACCGCGGAACGAAGCGCATGTTGAATCTGGTTAACACCATTTTGGACATTAGCCGCCTGGAAGACAGACAGATGCCCTTGGAGTACACCACCATCGACCTGCCTGGTTTTGTCGAAGACATTATCCAATCCCAGATGCCCCTTGCCATCGACAAAGCGTTACACATCAAGAATACGCTCTCCGCCGAATTGCCTCCAGTTGTGGGAGATCGAGGTTTGCTGGAACGGGTTTTCCAAAATCTGATTGGGAATGCGATCAAATTCACGCCTGCCGAGGGAAGCATCTGCATCACCGCGCGTGAAGAGGCCAGCGATTCCAGCCGGATATACATCTCGATCTCCGATACCGGCGCGGGAATTCCGCCAGAAATCCAGGATCGGTTATTTGAAAAATTCATCAGCGGCAAGCAGACTGGACGCGGCACCGGTTTGGGATTAGCTTTTTGCAAAATGGCCCTCAACGCGCATAACGAGAATATCTGGGTGGAAAACAGCGACGAACATGGCACAACCTTCACGTTTACGCTTTCACGGCTATAATGGAGGCCTATGTTAACGGAACGCGAACGCTTCCTCGAAACCCTATTCTTCGGCAAACCCGATAGAATACCGCTCTCACCCGGCGGGCCGCGCGAATCCACGCTAGAAGCCTGGCGCGCCCAGGGTCTGCCCCGAGATACGCACTGGTATGCTTACCTGCTGAACCTTCTGGGCATCCAACACCAGCCCACCCTGCCGCGCGTAGACCCGGGTGTCTCATTCATTATGATCCCCACCTTCGAGGAAAAAGTGCTCGAACACCGCGACGGACACTACATCGTCCAGGATTGGATGGGGGCGATTACCGAAATCTCCGACACGTATGACTACACCTACATCCGGTCTGCCAAAGACTTCGTCACTCGCAAATGGCACGAATTCCCGGTCAAAACGCGCGCCGACTGGGAAGAAAAGATCAAGTGGCGTTACAATCCCCAAGACCCGGAACGCTTCGCTGCCGACTTCGAGACACGTTGCGCCGCGCTGCGCGAACGGGATTACGTGCTGAGCCTCACGTTCAGTGGGCCATTCTGGCAACTGCGCGAATGGTGCGGCTTCGAACCGCTCTGCCTCCTGTTCGCCACCGATCCGGGCTTCGTCGAAGCAATGATCACCTTCTGGACGGAGTTTGTCTCGCGCACCCTGGAGCCGATCCTGGATGCCGACCACGTTCTTTTCAATGAGGATATGGCCTACAAGATGCACAGCATGATTTCACCTAAGATGGTGCGGCAGTTCATCATGCCTGGTTGGGAAGCGTGGATCAGGGCGATCAAGGCTGCCAATCCGCGTTGTGTGGTGGAGATCGATTCCGACGGCTATGTGGGAGAGTTGCTTCCGCTGTGGATCGAGGTCGGCGCGGACGCCTGTTCGCCTATGGAGGTCGCGGCAGGCAACGACATCG
>JAKJAB010000046.1:5680-9350 GCA_022707725.1 Chloroflexota bacterium
CAGCAGTACGGCGTGCAGATGGCCTACCTCGGCGGCATCGACAAACGCGCGCTGGCGAAGGGCGGCGATGCGATGCGCGCTGAACTCCTGCGCGTCATCCCGCCATTGCTGGAGACCGGCGGTTTCATCCCCAGTTGCGATCACGGCGTCCCGCCGGACATTTCATGGCCGAATTTCATCGAGTACACGCGGCTGCTTGCACAATTAACGGGCTGGTTGTAAAAACGCTTACATGAGAGCTATACCATCGGAGCAATTTCAACCTGCGCGACAAACCCAGAACATAAAAAAGGAGCCACTATGAAAGGTATCATTCTCTCTGGCGGACTGGGAACACGGCTGTATCCCCTGACAGTCTCACTCTCAAAGCAAATCCTCCCCATCTTCGACAAGCCGATGATCTATTATCCGCTCTCGGTGTTGATGTTCGCCGACATCCGCGAATTCCTCATCATCTCCACGCCGCAGCACATCGAACTGTACGAAAAGCTTTTCGGTGACGGGTCGCACCTCGGCCTGGATATCCGGTACGTCGTGCAGCCGCATCCGGGCGGCATCGCGCAGTCATTCCTCCTCGGTGAGGACTTCATCGCCGGGCAGCCGTGCGCGCTCATCCTCGGCGACAACTTCCTCTACGGGCACAACCTTTCGCGTTCGATGCAAGAGGCCGGACAACTGACCGATGGCGGCATGGTCTTCGCCTACTACGTGCAGGATCCGCAACGCTACGGCGTCGTCGAGTTCGACGAGAACCTCAATGCACTGAGCATCGAGGAGAAACCACAGCAACCCAAATCGAATTACGCCGTCACTGGCATCTACTTCTACGATCGAGACGTGGTAAACGTGGCTAAGGGCCTCAGACCGTCGGCGCGCGGCGAATTGGAGATCACCGACGTCAACAAAGAGTATCTGCGGCGCGGCAAGCTGAAGGTGCGCATTTTCGGGCGCGGCTTCGCCTGGCTGGATACCGGTACGCACGAGAGCCTGCTAGAGGCCAGCGACTTCGTGCAGACCATCGAGCACCGCCAGGGCCTCAAAATTGGCTGCATCGAAGAAATCGCCTACCGCAAGGGCTACATCGGACCGGAGGAACTGCTCAAAATTGCCGACTTCTCGAAAGACAATCCCTACTGCCTCTACCTGCGCGAACTGGCGCAGCAGCCGCAGACGATGGTTATCTAGAAAACAACAAGGAGCAACACTATGTCACATCCAAAATTGACCGCGCAGTTGTTTACCGTGCGGGATTTCTGCAAGACGTTGGAAGACTTCGACGCCAGCATGCGAAAAATCCGCGATATCGGCTACACCGCCGTGCAAGTTTCGGGCATCGGGCCGATTCCGCACGAGGACGTGAAAGCCGTCACCGATCAGTACGGCCTCAAGATCGTCATCACGCACGTGGGGTTTGACTATCTACAAAACGACATCGACGCCGCCATTGCGCAGCACAAGCTGTGGGAGTGTCCCAACGTCGCCATCGGCAGTATGCCACCTGCCTACTACGCGGATGGCGAAGCGGGCTTCCACCGGTTTGCCAAAGACGCTACAGAGATTGGCCGAAAGCTGGCGGACGCCGGACTGACGTTCAGCTATCACAATCACAGTTTCGAGTTCGTCCGCTATGGCGCCCGTACCGGCCTGGACATCATCTACGAAGAAAGCGATCCGCGCTATGTGCAGGCCGAGATCGACACGTACTGGATCCAACACGGCGGCGGCGACGTCGTCGCGTGGATCAAGCGCATGAAGAACCGCATGCCCGTCGTCCACTTCAAAGATATGGTGATCCTCAGAGGGGAGACGATGTGGGGAAGCCAGCAAATGATGGCCGAAGTCGGCGAAGGCAACCTCAACTGGTCGCGCATCATCAAAGCGTGCAAAAAGGCCAACGTCGAGTGGTACGCCGTCGAGCAGGACCGCTGCCTGCGCGATCCGTTCGAAAGTCTCAAGATCAGCTACGACAACCTCCGCGCGATGGGCGTGGAATAAAAGGAGAAACACCATCTTATGGACAACACCATTATCGAAAACGTTGGGTTCGCACCCGCTCGTCTCACCCGCATCGACACCCTTATGCAGCGCTACGTAGATGACGGCAAGCTCGCCGGCATGATCGCCACCGTCGCCCGCCGCGGGCAGACCGTCTACCTGGAAAAGTTCGGCATGATGGATATCGAAGCGCACAAGCCGATGCAGTTCGACGCCATCTTCCGCATCGCCTCGATGACCAAACCGGTCACCAGCGTCGCCATCATGACACTGTATGAGGAGGGTCATTTCCACCTGAACACGCCGATTGCGGAGTTCATCCCTGGCTTCAAGGAACCGCGAGTTTGCGTTGGCGCGGGCAGAGATGAAGGCTATTACTGGACCGATTGCGACCGCCCGATCACATTCCGCCACCTCTTCACCCACACGGCCGGTCTGAGCTACGGCTGGAACGCGGAGGACCCGGTGGATCGGGAGTACCAGAAAGCGCAAAAGGAATCCGGTATCGATCCAGACAAAGCCACCGTGAAAGACCTGGTCGAAAGTCTGACCACACTGCCGCTAGCCTTCCAACCGGGCACGAAGTGGCGCTACAGTTACGCCATTGACGTCCTCGGTTACATTATCGAGGTGATTTCCGGCAAACCGCTGGACGTCTTCCTCAAAGAGCGTCTGTTCGAGCCATTGGGGATGATCGACACAGACTTTTACGTCCCCCAAGCCAAGGCCGACCGGCTGTGCGCGCTATATGGCCATCCCGACAATGCCCCCACCCTGCAACGCATCGAATCGCCTTTCCACGGCAACGTCTTTCAGAAACCAGCTTTCCTTTCCGGCGGCGGCGGCCTGTTTTCCACAGTCCACGACTACGCGCGCTTCGCACAGATGCTCGTCAACGGCGGCGAGTTGGACGGAGCGCGCATCCTCAGCCCCACCACCGTCGCCCTGTACAGCATCAACCACATGCCGGAAGTCGCACTTCCTTACGGCTTCGCACAGGGCGAAGACCTTTACCATTGGGGCTACGGCTATAGCCTGGGAACTCGCGTGCTTATGGACGTTTCCAAGACCGGCGTCGCCGGCTCCGTCGGCGAATTCGGCTGGGATGGCGCGTTCAGCACTTACTTCTGGGTGGATCCCAAAGAGGCGCTGTACGGTCTGCTGATGTTGCAGCACCAACCCAACGCCTACTACCCCATCGCGCCGCAGTTCAAGCAGTTGACGTACCAGGCGTTCGTGTAAACTCGAAACAGGCGCAAAAAACAGGGGGTATTATGGGGAACCGATTGAGTCGAAAGGCGCTCAGTTTGTTGTGCTCACCCTTGTCGCTAGGCGCGATGGCGGCGCTGCTGGTGAACGACCACCTTCTGCGACGCTTCTGGCCCTCGTGGGTGACGGGCAAACTGGGCGACTTCGCCTGGTTGCTGTTCTTCCCGTTTGCGTTGGCGTGGGTATGGGCGCTCATCCTGCCCCGCCGCGAGAACTGGGTGCGCGGGCTGGCGTTCGGTATGACGGGCGGCGTCTTCGCGCTGGCAAAGACGATCCCGGCGTGCCACGCCCTGGTCGTCCGCGCCGCCGAGGGGGCGCTGGGATGTCCGGTGGGATTGGTGCGAGACCCATCGGATCTGATAGCGTTAATTTCACTGGCGGCGGCGTGGATGATGTGGGAAAGAGC
>JAKJAB010000046.1:9360-15347 GCA_022707725.1 Chloroflexota bacterium
GTCCCGCCTCCCCACGTATCGCGGCAAAATGGAATCGCCTGGCCCTGGCGGCAGCCGCGCTGCTGACCGTAGCAAATGTGGCGAGGCCGCCATCCATCGGGATCGAGCGTTTTGCATCCACAGACGACGCTCTCTATGGTATGGGGTCGTATGAGGGGTACGTGAGCCGCGATGGCGGCCTTTCGTGGGAGCTGCTGGAAACGGGGTACGGCTCGAACGGCGAAAGTTACCTGGTGGACGGGGAGACGCGGGTTAAATTCTCCGAACTGGCGCCTGGCGCAGGGAAAGCAGAAGCCACACGGCGCATTCTGGACGTGGACGGCGCAGTCCAATACCGTTACGCTCCCGGCGAACCTATCGAGCGCACGGACGACGGCGGCGCAACGTGGCAAAAAGTCTACACGCGCAAGGGCAGCCCGGCGGAAAAAACGTACTACGAACAGATGTACCCGAACTACAGGTTCTACCCCGGCCCACTGGATGCGGTCGCCGACCCTAAGACAGGCAACGTCGTTTTTGCAATGGGCGGAGAGGGCGTGCTGGTGCGGACGGCAGACGGCGCGTGGACGTGGGTCGAGGTAGGCGTGGCGCGCCGGGTGGAGGTGCGCCGCGGCGAAGGATTGTTTCTCATTCTGCAGGGCGAACTGCTGCTGGCGGCCGGCTTCGGACTGTTGGCGATTATGACATTGCTAACCCGTTGGCGGCGGGGCCTGGTGCGGAAAATTTTCCTGGCGCTGTACTGGCTCCTGTGGGGCCTGAACGTCATCCTGCTGTCCGAAATATGGACGGGCTACACCCAACCCTTAGACGCGACATTGATGGTCGGAGGATGTATCTACCTGCTCATCCACATCGGCATCGAACTGGCGATGACAATACCCAAAGAGGCCACAGTCCGCGAAGCAGGATGCGTCGTGCTGACAGGACTGATCGTCGCAGCGGTCTTTCTGGGGCCGTACATCCTGTGGGTCCTGGCGGTGATCCCCTGGTACGGGTTGGCCGCCGCGCTAGGCGTGGCGCTGGGCATAGGCGTCATTGTATGGGCAGCACAGAGAACCAAACGAAAAACCGGAGGTTGAAAATGGAAACACGCATCTTTGGCAGCACCGGCTTAACAGTTAGCCGGCTGGGCATTGGACTGTCGGAAATTGGGTTCGAGCTAACAATGGAAGAGATCAACACGGCGTCGAACGTGTTGAACACGGCGCTGGATTCGGGCATCACCTTTCTCGACACATCGGCCTGCTACGACATCAGCGAAGACCTGATCGGGCGCACGATCGCGCATCGCCGCGACGAGTACACACTGGCGACCAAAGCCGGGCACGTCACCGGAGGCTACGTGGGCAAGAACTGGACTGCGCAGACCGTCCGCGACAGCATCGATCGCAGCCTGGTGCGGATGAAGACCGACCATCTCGACCTGGTGCAACTGCACTCCTGCGACGTTGACGTTTTGGAGCGCGGCGAGGTCATCGAGGCGCTGCAACAGGCCAAGCGGGCCGGCAAAACGCGCTTCATCGGCTACAGCGGCGACAACGAAGCCGCGTTGTGGGCCGTCGAAAGCGGCCTGTTCGACGCGCTGCAAACCAGCTTCAACGTAGTGGATCAGAACGCGCGGCTGTACCTCTTCGGCCCGGCGAAGGCGCGCGGTATGGGCGTCATCTGCAAACGCCCCATCGCCAACGGCGCGTGGGGTGCAACAAAAGCGCCGAGCGGCTACGCCGCCGAGTACTTCGAGCGCGCGCAGAAGATGCTGGCCCTGGGGCCGGTCCCTGGCGCGCCGGCAGACCGCATCCTGCTGGCGCTCGGGTTTGCCTTCGCCCACGAACAGGTGGACACCTTCATCGTCGGCACGCGCAATCCCAAGCACCTCAAGACGAACATCGATATGGTCAACACCCAACTGCCCATCGCTCCAGAAGCCATCGCCGAAATCCAACGCCGCTTCGAGCTGCTTGCCGACGGCCCGGATTGGTCGCAGCGTGAGTAACCAGAAGGTTTATCCGCGAATCAAGCGAATCACCGCACGAGGTAGAGTATCACAGGTTCCTGCCACATGACACAACCGTAGTTAATAGGCCACGATTAAGGATTAAAAATGAAACTAAAGCTAAGTTGGGCGTTCTTGACGATACTTTTCGTTGGAATAGTTACAATGCCACGTACCTATCATTTGGTTTATGCTGCCGGGACAGGATATGTCGCCACCAATGGTAGTGACAATAATAACTGTCTGTCTCCAGACACTCCCTGTGCCAGCATTGGTGCTGCGATTTCGAAAATGAAAAACGGAGATGTAATTTTTGTAGCCGTTGGCACCTATACTGGAAGCGGTGATCAGGTAGTGCTTATCGATAAAGACGTAAGATTGCTGGGTGGTTGGGATACTGACTTTACGATAATTTTGCAGAACGGATTATCCATCATCGATGGGGAAAATACGCGGCGGGGGATAGTGATAAGTAGTGATGTGAACGCCTATGTGGATAGTTTTGTCATTCAACATGGACTGCACACCGGCTATTATGAGAGTGGGGGGGGCATCAGTAATGCCGGCATACTAACTGTGACCAATAGTTTGATCATCAACAACAGAGTTTATAAGGGGTACGGTGGAGGAGGGATTGAGAATTCTGGCAAACTTAATTTGGATAATGTCGTGGTTGCCAATAACATTCCGTACTTCTTGAATGCCGGAGGAATTTACAACGATAACGGTGGCACTGTTGTGATAAACAATAGCACGATTCGTTACAATGGAGGAGAGGGGATTTCCAATGAAAGAGGTAATATCACTATAAACAACAGCGCCATTGCAGGAAATTCTCACGGCCTTGATAATATAAGCGGTATTATGGAACTAAACGCGAGTACGGTTAGTGAAAATCTTCTTGGTATTTGCAATCGTGGTACACTGATTGTAAATAATAGCACCATCAGTGGCAACGGGATGACTTCCAGTGGGGCTGGCATCAGCAATTTGGGAGGCGTCGTAACGATTAACAGCAGCACTATTGCGCACAATACGGTCTCTGAAGGCGGCGGCGGTATCGACAATGCTGATATGGGGGGAAGTGTGGTGTTGCGGAACACGATATTAGCAAACAACAAAGGGACTTCTAGCACAGATTGTCAGGGTAGCATTGTTAGCGCAGGTTACAATCTGATAGGGAAGACCGGTGGCTGTAATTTTGCAGTCTCGGAAGGTGATATCGTCAACGCCACTCCCGGTATAGAAAAGCTAAAGGACAATGGCGGTTCTACCTTAACCCATGCTTTGCTGGCTCATAGTCCGGCCATTAACGCGGGCAATCCGAATGGTTGCACAGGCAGTCACGGGGCATTACTCACTGATCAACGAGGCGTACAACGATCAGGGCGTTGTGATATCGGCGCTTATGAGTCGAACTTGATCATTCGCCAACGTGTACAAGGAACATATAAACCAGGTCAAGTTGTTACATTCACGATTGACTTGAAAAACACTGTTGGAACCGACCTGGCGGGTGTAACGCTAACTGATGTCGTGCCGTCTTTAATCACCTACATCCCTGACTCGCTCATTAGCAACAATGGTATGGGTACGGAAAACGATGGTATCCTGAGGTGGAATGGGACTGTCTTTAGTGATATGGAGACCCAGATTGTTTTTAGTGGGGTAATTAGTCAGGCCGCGACAAGCCAAGTCATCACTAACACCGTTTTGGCTCAGTGGGGAACCCTGTCAATTACGAATAACTTGAGTTTCGATACTTTCTACCACGCCTATATTCCACTCTGCTTGCTCCACTACTGCCCTGATTTTTATGACGACTTCAGCACACCAAGTAGTGGTTGGCCGGTAGGCGAAGATAGCTATGTTCGTACTGAGTATCTGAATGGCGAATATCGCATTCTTAGCAAACAGGGCGGCTATCTGTATCTTTTCCGCGCGCCGACTTGTGAGCGTAGAAACTATACCGTGGAGGCTGACGTTCGTTGGGACAGTACACCAGGGAACAGTTACGGCTTGATTTTTGGAGTCACCCGTAATTTTAGCCAGTTTTACCTCTTCGACATCAATACCGATTTTCAAATGTACCGGCTTTACCGCCGCGGCTCCAGTGGTTTCACGCAAATTGTGGCGTCTACCGCAACATCAGCCATCCGTAGCGGCACAGCGTCTAATCATATTAAGGCTATCCGAAATGGAAACCGCATCACGCTAGAGATAAACGGCACAGAGTTGGGAACTTGGATAGATGGAACGATCACAGGCTTGACGGGAGTTGGGATCATTTCTAGTTCCTACAGCGACACCCCAATCTCTGATGCTCGTTTTGACAACTTCCAGGTTAAAAGCATAGTCAACGATGGAGTAGCAGAGCAAGGAATGACTGATTCGGCAGTTCAGGCAAACGACTTCCCCATCGTAACGAACCGCAGTGTGCGGCCCAATCCACTACTCGAATGGGGCACAGACATTCCATGATGAACGGCGCGAATTTACAGAATTTCAGAGCGATTCTACACAGATTAACGGTCGATCTTTGGAGGATCATATGGTAAAATCCACGAGTATTGCACGGTATCTCAACGTCCGCCAGGCCTACGCGCCGACGATTTCCGGCGACGGGCAACGGCTGGCGTTCCTCACTGACATCACTGGCGCACCGCAGGTCTGGCAAGCGCCATTGACCGGCGCAGCAGAACCCATCGTGTGGCCTGAGCAACTCACCTTCGAGACCGACCGCGTGATGCTGGCGCAGTTTTCGCCCGCAGAAGACGGTCGCCTGCTCTACACGCGCGACACCGGCGGCAACGAGAAGCAGCAGCTCTTCCTGCTCAGCGAGGACGGGTCGCCGGACGTCAACCTCACGCAGGGCTTCGAGGAGGTCACGCACTCTTTCGGCGCTTGGGAAAAAGACGGCAGCGCGGTTTACTTTTCGGCCAATCGCCGCGACCCGGCGCTGTTCGATTTCTACAAGCAGCCGTTGGGCGGCGAAGCCGCTCTCGTATGGCAGAACGACGCGCCGGGCTACCTCGCCAACGTGGACGTCACACCCGACGGGCAGCGCGCCGTCGTCACGCGAACGTCCAGCTCCTTCAGCCACACCCTGCTGGAAATCGACCTGACGAACGGGACGGCGCGGCAATGGCTCGCTTCCGATAAAGCCGTGCGCTTCACTGCTGCGCGTTACGCCGCCGGGGGACGCAGCCTCTACCTCATCACCGACCTGAACGCCGACTTCCTCTACGTCGCCCGCCTCGACCTGGACACGGGCGCGCTGGAACGCCTCATCGCGCCGGAATGGGACTGCGACGCGCTGGCGCTCTCGCCGGACGGGCGCAGCCTGGCCTACACCGTCAACGTCGAGGGCGCGCATCACCTGCGCCTACACGACCTCGCCACGGGCGCAACGCGAGACGCGCCCGGCGTCGCCGAACTGGCGGGCGTCATTCGCGGCGACCAGCTTGTTTTCTCACCGGACGGGTGCCTCGTTGTCTTTGCAATGACCACCGCCACGCGCGCCTCTGACGTCTACGTGTGGGACCTCGCGGGCAACACCGTCTATCCGGTCACGCGCTCATCGCACGGCGGCCTGCCGGCGGAAAGTTTCGTCGCGCCAGAACTCATCCGTTATCCGACGTTCGACGCACTCGCCGACGGAACGCCGCGCACCATCCCGGCCTGGTTCTTCAAGCCGCGAGGCGAAAGCGATAAACCCACGCCCGTTGTCGTGGTCGTCCACGGCGGGCCGGAGGGGCAATTCCAGCCGATCTTCACCTTCTTCATCCAGTATCTGGTGAACAACGGCTACGCCGTGCTCGCGCCGAACGTGCGCGGCTCCACCGGTTACGGCAAAGCCTACAGCCACCTCGACGACGTGGAGAAGCGCATGGACTCGGTCGCCGACCTGGCCCACGCCGCGTTATGGCTACGCGAACAGCCCGGCATCGACGGCGACCGGCTCGTCGTCTACGGCGGCAGCTACGGCGGCTTT
>JAKJAB010000046.1:15357-15624 GCA_022707725.1 Chloroflexota bacterium
GCTGACGGCCTACCCGGAATTGTGGGCCGCCGGCGTGGACATCGTCGGCATCAGCAACTTCGTCACCTTCCTGGAAAACACCAGCGCCTACCGGCGCGCCCACCGCGAGGCCGAATATGGCAGCCTGGCGCGCGACCGCGACTTCCTGGAAAGCATCGCGCCCATCCGCCACGTGGACAACATTGCCGCGCCGCTGTTCGTTATCCACGGCAGGAACGACCCGCGCGTCCCCCTGAGCGAGGCCGAACAACTCGTCGCCGCCCTGCA
>JAKJAB010000470.1 GCA_022707725.1 Chloroflexota bacterium
ACTCGTGGTACTTCTTGCCGCAGACCGAGTTGTACTTCAATATTTTCCGGGGGACGCGCAAGTTGTTCTACACCGAAATGGGCTATGCTTCTCAAGAAGGCTTAGAGACGTTCTCCGACCAGTTCGCCTGGGCGCGCGGTACAAATAACGCCCAACAGGCGGCCTGGCTGGCTGAAGCAGCAAGCCTGGGGTCGAGGACCGGGATGGTGCGCTGCATCATCGTCTGGAATATCGATTTCGTCCGTTATGGAACCGATCCTCAGGATGGATTCGCGATTATCCGACCTGGCGGTGGCTGTCCGGCGTGCGAGTCGCTCCATGCGGTTTTAGGAACACGCTGAGAATCAGGCGCTATCAGTTTTTTTTGGAGAAACCCGGTTTTTGTCAAAAACCGGGTTTCTTTGAAATTTTCTAAAGAGAGAGATTATGTTTTACGATCAAGTCAAACTTAACGTGACAGGTGGCCACGGCGGCAAAGGCGGCGTGTACTTTCGCCGGGAAAAGTACATTCCTTTTGGCGGTCCTTCGGGTGGGGATGGTGGCAAGGGTGGCGATGTGGTTTTCACTGTGAACAACCATTTGAACACACTGTATCATTTTTCTCACAAGAAGGAATTTGTAGCCGCCGACGGTGAACCGGGACGCAACAAGGACCGGCATGGGGCCGGCGGCGCCGATCTGGTGCTCGAAGTGCCACCTGGTACGGCGATCTTCGATGCGGACACGGGCGAGCTTTTGGCCGACCTCGTCGAAGTGGGACAGCGCGCCGTGGTCGCGGCGGGCGGTCGCGGCGGGCGGGGCAATATCCGCTTTGCATCCGCGACGAACCAGGCGCCGCGCATCGCCGAGTTTGGTGATCCCGGTGAAGTACGCTCGTTGCGTCTGGAGTTGAAGCTGCTTGCCGATGTCGGGTTGGTGGGGATGCCCAACGCGGGTAAGTCCACGCTGCTTTCCGTGACGACTGCCGCCAGGCCGGAAATCGCCGATTATCCCTTCACTACGCTGCAACCCAATCTGGGCGTCGTGGCGTTGAGCATGGACGAGACTTTCGTCATGGCGGATTTGCCGGGGCTGATCGAAGGCGCCAGCGAGGGGCGCGGTTTGGGGCACGAGTTCCTGCGTCACATCGAGCGCACGCGCGTGCTCATCCACCTGTTGGATGGTTCGTCGCTCGATCCATTGGCCGATTTCGAGACGATCAATGCCGAGCTGGGGGCTTTCGGTCACGGCTTGATCGACAAGCCGCAGATCGTCGTCATCAACAAGCTGGACATCCCCGGTGTGCAGGAGTTGTTCCCGGAGATGCAGGCACATTTTGCCGAACGCGGCTACCGCGACGTGATGGGCATTTCGGCGCTGACGCATTTGAACACACGGAAACTGATGGGCCGCGCCTACCAGATGGTGCAGGAAGCACCATTGCCTGAACTTCCGCAGCCGGCCCCGGCGGTGATCCGCTTCGAGCCGGAGGAAGACGAGAGCTTCAGAGTCGTGCGCGAATCCGAGGGCTTCTGGCGCGTGCATGGCGGCAAGATCGAGCGCGCCGTCTACCGCACGCAGACCAAATGGGACGAGGCGCTGTTGCGGCTGCACCGCTATCTGGAACGCGAAGGCGTGCTCGACGCGTTGCGTGAGGCGGGTGTCCAAGAGGGCGACACCGTGCGCATCGGCGAGTTCGAGTTCGAGTGGATGGAGCGAGATTAGTCGTTTGTTGAAGAACCCCGGTTTTGTACAAAAACCGGGGTTCTTTATTGTCAGATTTGTGGTGGGAGGATGACCTCTCCAGTCTGCTCGTAATGCGCGAAGACATGTGTGTGCTGTTCGACCGCGTTTGCCAGCCAATTTGATTGGCAGCGCGCCACCCAATTGATCTTCCAGAGCAGGCGGCCGATTTGGACCAGATAGGCCTGCTTTGCTCCGCGCTTGCGGCCTTCCTCTTCCGCGCGCAGCAAAAGCTGCTGCCCGTATCCGCACCCACGTAGCTCGTCTTCGATCCACATCAAGTTGATGTACAACCAATCCCAATAGGTCGCACCGATCACGCCGCCGACGATTTCCTGGTCGGGCGACTGGAGGACGAAGCACAGGTTCTTTCCCCGGTCATCGCCGGCCTGTTGGGTGTTGTAGTCTGTGATACCACCGCCAATGATCTCCCATGCCGGCTCATCAACGTAAACGATCTCATATTTTTCTTCTATGCGTTTATTTGGTTCCTTTCTTGTCGGTGTGAAGGGTTAAGCTTTGCTTATGGCACGCCTGGCCCCATAATGTGCCAGTGCATGTGCGGCGTGACGCCGGGCAGGAAATGTCAATCGCACTTTTCCCCGCGATTGACATTTCCCGCCCGCCGTCTATAGTGCAGCCATGATGACACACCATAATCGCGCCTCCCAGACGGGATCTCGCCTGGGCCTGTTCGTCCTGGTCCTGCTGCTCATCGAATTCCTCGATGAGTTCGTCTACGGCGCGCGTGAGGCCGCGTGGCCGTTGATCCGCGCGGCCCTGGGACTGAGCTACGCGCAAATCGGCGCGCTGCTTGGCGCGCCTGGCATCGTGAGCAGCATCGTCGAGCCGTTTTTGGGCGTCCTGGGCGATGCCTGGAAACGGCGCGCGCTGGTGCTGGGCGGCGGTGTGCTCTTCTGCCTCAGCCTGCTCCTCACCAGTGTGAGCCAGAGTTTTGCGCTGTTGTTGCTGTCGTTCATCCTTTTCTATCCGGCGTCCGGCGCGTTTGTGAGCCTCTCGCAGGCCACGTTGATGGATACCGATCCCGACCGCCA
>JAKJAB010000471.1 GCA_022707725.1 Chloroflexota bacterium
TCCTGCCAGCGCACGTCCCACTCCTCGAAGTGCAAATAGCCCCCTTTGATGAACAGGCGATAGATTTCCCGGCTCGAACCACTGCTTTCGCTAACCTTGACGCCCAACTCTACGGCGTAGGGGGCCACGACTTCGCCTCCGACCGCTGTAAACGGCAACACGGCCTCGCCCACGTAGTCGCCATCGTCGAGAACCGTCACCGGGCCGCGCTCCAGGGTGAGGCCACTCGCGTTCTTCATCCGCAGTGTGGCGACAGGATGCGTCGCCATTTTGCTCCCGTTGTAGAGCAAATCTTTCTGATACGCCAAATCCGCCGACACCACCGGCACCATCGCCGATTGTCCGCGCCCCACCGTTACGGGCGTCTGAATGACGTATTGGAAAAGCTCGCCCAACGCCTCGCCCTTTGTGGTGACGGTCTGGGCGGCGGCGTAGGCCTCACGCGCTGCCATTTTCTGCATTGCGGCGGGAGCGGGCGCAGCCATAGCCGCACGCATCGCCATCCGATCCTCTATATCTGCGGGGATCCCGCCTAAAGCCGCTGCCCCAAAGGCGACCGGCGCAGGCGCGACGCGCGCTTCTTCTTTCACCTCCGGGCGCTCCGGCGTAAACGGTGTGTAAAGATCGTAGACAAACGAGATCGGCATGCCCGCTACCAGCGAGAGGGAAATTCCCTGCAAATCCTCTTCCAGCCGGTTGTCGAAAATGCCCCACCCCAGGAGCAACGCCTGCGGGCCGCCTTTCGCTTTCGGGTCCAGCACCAGGCGATAGCTCACCCGCCACGTCGGCGCGGGCGCGATGTAACTGACCGAGAGATCGTGCTCGCCCGGCGACATGCGCACGGTCACGCTGCGGTACTCGTCCTGCGTGAGCGACGTTTGCAGGAAGAAGCGCAAATCTGCCGCGCCGCGCTCGTCGAGGACGTCCACGCTTTGCACGCGCTCCAGCGCCACCGCGCGCACCGTGTTGCGCGTCTCCGCGCCGTCCCCGGCGGCCTCGTCGAGCAACAGCGAGACCATCGTCGACGCCAACGGCTGGCGCTCAGATGGCTCATCGAGGCCGAGTAGTTTGCCCGTCGCCGTTTCGCCCTGATCCAGCGACAGTGCGACACGCCGTCCCCGCAGGCAGGCCAGCAAATCGCGCAGGCTGCGGTCGTCGTCCAGACGGATGGAGCACCCGGCTAGGCGCTCCTCGCGGCTCTGCGGCGTGGCGTAATCCACACCAAGCACCTGCCCGCCGCCCCAATCGATGGCGGTGAGGCTTTTCAAGATGTCATTCATCTCCGTCACGCGGAAGGAGAGTTCCACTTCCTCGCCGCTCAACTGTGCGCGACGCTCGAAGAAGCCCACGCCATGCTTGTACAACGTCATCCGGGTAATCGGTAATTGTGCCATGTTTGCCTCCTAAAAAGTCGGACAGTCATCAGTCGCGCAGTCTGGTCGTCTTGCTACTCCGGCGCTATCGTATTGCGCCCTCCATCATCTCATACCTGAAAGGTTATAATGGCATCCAGGAATATTCTACTCGCTATTCTGCAATAATGCAAACAGCATCTTTTAATTCTGTGTATAAATTCTGTTAGAAAAATTGGTTAAAAACGAAAAAACCCACGTTTGATATGGGTTTTCTTCTGACAAATAACTCTGGTTGACACAGGCCAGGTTCGAGGAATCAACCTTCTTCGAAAATCAACGTCAACTGCCCAAAGCGCACGAGGTCGCCCGAATTGAGCCGCACAGGACGGTGGGGTAGGAGGCGGACTTCGTTCAGGTAGGTACCGTTAGTGCTTTGCAAGTCTTGCAGGAACCACCCTTCGGGACGGCGCAGGAAACGCGAGTGGTGCCGCGAGACCCCGGCCGAGCCGCCGCCGTAAGGCTGAAGATCGACGTCCGGCGGCTGCGGCAGCATAGGATCCGCCCGCCCCACCACAACCTCATCCAACAGGGGGATCGAGAGCGCTACACCCGATGTGGCGATGAACAAACGCGGGCCGGTCACGGCTTCCTGCGCATCGAGGCGCATGGTCTCCATGCGAGCCGTCACCGGATGTTCGGCCTGGGCTGCCAGCTTGAGCGATTGCGCCACCTGTTTGAGATCATTGACAAAGAGATCCATACGCGGATAGCGCACCATCAGATCGTGATCCAGAGCGCGCAACAACACCGTCTCCAAAGAGGCTGGGAGATTCGGATTGTATGTGCGCAGCGGGACCGGCGATTCGTGTTGACCCAACCGCACAGACGCGCCGGACAGCGCCGGGAAGGGCAGCCGGCCGGTCAGCAGTTCGTACAACACCACCCCCAGGCTGTAGATGTCGGCACGCGCATCGGCCTCTGCCCCGGCAGCTTGCTCGGGGGCGAGATAGGCCAGCGTCCCCAAAATCGAACCAGGGAGCGTCAGCTTTTGCGACAGCATCAACCTTGGAGACGTGTCTCCCTTCTTCTGTGGCGCACCCACCACTTTGACCAGGCCAAAGTCGGCCAACAACGGCCAATCCGGGCGGGCCAGCAGGATATTGCCGGGCTTCACGTCACGGTGGATGATGCCCCTGGAATGAGCGTAAGCCAACGCCTCGCCCACTGGGATAATCAGGGCCAGCGCTTCAGTGTCATCGAGGGGGGTGTCGTCCAGGCGCGCTTGCAACGAACCACCTTCGACATATTCCATCACGATGAATGCATAACCCTGATCCTCGCCGTAGTCATAGATATTGAGGATATTCGGGTGACGCAGGCTGGCGATGGCATGGGCTTCGCGACGAAA